>JAHIPE010000134.1 GCA_018894655.1 Actinomycetota bacterium | reverse complement strand
TCTCCAGCACCCGCCCCCGGACCTCCACGCTGGTAAGCCCATCCTCCCTGCCGGTAACCACACCCTCGAAGAGGTTCTCCATCCCCACGAACAAGGCGGCGAACTCGCTCGAGGGGCGGTGGAATATCTCGCCCCCGGTACCCTCCTGGATTATCTTCCCCTTGTTGAGTATGACGATCCGGTCCCCAATCCGCCCCGCCTCCTCCTGGTCGTGGGTCACAAAGATGGCGGAGAGTCCGTTATCCTTGAGTATCCTTTTCACCTCACCCTGGAGCGCACCGCGGTTCAGGCGGTCGAGGCTGGCGAACGGCTCGTCCAGCAGCAGCAACCCCGGCTCAACCACCAGGGCCCTGGCCAGGGCGGCCCTCTGGGCCTCCCCCCCCGACAGGGTGGAGGCGTGTTTTTCCTCGAGGCCGGAAAGGCGCACCATCTCCAGGGCGGAGGCGACCCTTCTCTCCCTCTCACCCGGCGGCACCCTTCGGACCTTCAACCCGTAGGCGACGTTGTTCCTGACGGTGGTGGAGAACAGCAGGGGGTCCTGAAAGAGCATCGCCATCCTCCGGGAGACGGCGACCCTTTCCTTTCCCCGGAGCCTCTGAACCTCCCTGCCCTCGAAAAAGATCCTCCCCGCGGTGGACGCCTCCAGGATGTTCAGGAGGCGGAGGAGCACGCTCTTCCCGGCGCCGCTCGGCCCCAGGCAGGCCACTATCTCACCGGGCCTAACCGAGATGCGCTCGATGTCGAGCACCGTTCGCTCCCCGTAATCTTTCCTCAATCCGACCGCTTCTATAACCTCTTCCAAATTGCTCAAGCAGGGTACCCGGTCACCCTCCTCTCCACCTCCGCTCGTCCCCTGTCAGCCTGCAGCCTGGTCAATAGCAAGTTCACCAGTATCGCCACCAGAATGAGGACCAGACCCTCCGCCAGGGCGAGTTCGTATCGCCCCTGCCTGGTCTGGAGCACGATGTCGGTGGTAAGCACCCTTGTGTAGCCCTTGATGTTCCCCCCTACAATCATGACCGCACCCACCTCGGCCAGGACTCTGCCCAGGCCGGCTATCAGTGCCGCCACCAGCCCGGCACGCGCCTCCCTCATCGTCACCAGGATCGCCTGGTAGCGGGTGGCGCCGAGGCTCATCGCCTGGAGCCCGAGCCGCGGGTCGACCCCTTGCATGGACGCGTGGGTGAAACCGGCCACTATCGGTGTAGCCAGTATCACCTGGACTATCACCATGGCGGTTGGGGTGTATATCAGGCCCAGCGAGCCAAGGGGGCCGCTGCGGGCGAGCACCAGGAACGTGAACAGGCCAACCACCACCGGGGGAAGCCCCATGAACGCGTGCACCAGGGTGAGCAAGGCCTTTCTCCCGCGAAATGAGAACTCCGAGAGCGCGACGCCGACGGGAATGCCGATGGCAGCGCCGATCAGCGCGGCGGTCCCTGACACGGCAAGGGAGAGGAACAAGACCCGGTAGAACTCCGGGTCGAAGCTCACTATGAGAAGAAGCGCCTCCTTGAACCCGTTCAGTATTGTGCTCACAGTATCACCGCCTTCTCCAATCAAGCGACCACTTGGGCCGCGTCTATTCACGTGCGGTCCTCTTGAGCCGCGTCTCTCCAGGCGCGGCTTCATCTGAACACGGGCGGCCTGAGAGGCCGCCCTCAAGGAAGGGGGCGCACCCCTCTGCCTTGCACCGGGCGGGTTGAGAACCCGCCCAGGAGGTGGCTACTCTCCCATGCCCCTGGTCTCACCTTTGGCGTCGGGGTGGAAGAGCACGGTGTCGTACTTCTCATATGAACCGATCAACTCCTGGCCCTCCTCACTGGTGAGGAACTCCACGAAATCGCCGGCCCCGTTGACGTTCAGGTCGAGGTTGGGATGTTTCTCCGGGTTCACTACGATAACGCTGTACTGGTTGAACAGGGACTTGTCGCCCTCCACCACTATGACCAGTTGAAGCGTATCCTTTTTGGAGAGGCGGGTGGCGCGGTCGCTCAACGTGTACCCCTGCTTCTCATTGGTAACGGTGAGAGTGTTGCCCATCTCCTGCCCGGTCTCCACGTACCAGGGCTGTCCGGCGGGGTCAACCCCGGCCTCGGCCCATATCTTCTTCTCCTTCTTGTTGGTCCCCGAGTCGTCGCCCCGGCTCACGAACGTCGAACCGGTCTCCGCTATCTTCCCCAGCGCCTCGGCGGCACTCTTCTCGCCCTTTATCCCGGCGGGGTCGGCCTCCGGCCCCACGATAACGAAGTCGTTGTACATGACCTCGACCCGCTCGAGGCCGTAACCATCATCGACCAGTTTCTCCTCGGAGTCCCTGGCGTGCACCAGCAGGACATCGGCGTCCCCCCGCTCCCCCATCTTGAGCGCCTCGCCGGTACCGACCGCGACGGTCTTGACGGTTACCCCGTACTTCTCCTCGAACTCGGGGATGACCAGGTCCAGGAGTCCCGAGTCCTGGGTGCTGGTAGTGGTAGCCAGTACGAGGGACTTCTTCGACGCCTCCTTCTCGCCGCATCCCGCCAGCGCCATC
>JAHIPE010000133.1 GCA_018894655.1 Actinomycetota bacterium | reverse complement strand
GGCAACGACCGCCGGCCTGTAATCGGCCACCGCGGCGGCCATAATCAGCGCGTCGGTCCCATTCAGGCTTTCCATTACCGCCTTCTTCATCTGGGCGGCGGAAACCACCGGTATTACCCTGACGCCCGCTGGACGCGGTAGGCTGACCGGACCGGAGATGAGGGAAACTTCCGCCCCCCTCCTGGCCGCCCGCTCCGCTATGGTATAACCCATCAGCCCGGTCGAGGGGTTGGAGAGAAAACGTACCGGATCTATGTACTCCCTGGTCGGCCCCGCGGTTACGGTTATCGCCCTTCCCCCGAGATCGGCGACACGAGTTATCTCGCGCTCGAGCACCTTCATGATATCCACCGGTTCCGCCATTCGCCCAACACCCTCATCGCCGCAGGCGAGTTCACCCTCGCCGGGTTCCACGACCACCGCCCCCGCTTCCCGCAGGCGAGCCAGGTTCTGGGCAGTGGCCGGGTGCGAGTACATGCGGGTGTTCATCGCCGGGGCGAAGACCACCCTCCCCCTGGCAGCGAGCAGGGTGGTGGAAAGCAGGTCATCCGCCACGCCGCGGGCGGACCTGGCGATGGTATTGGCGGTCGCGGGAGCGACCACTATCAAATCCGCCTCCTCTGAGAGCGAGATGTGGGGTAACGGCGACAAAGGATCGGACCACAGGGACGTCGCCACCGGGTTCCCGGTAACGGTCCTGAATGTAAGGGGCGTCACGAACTGCCGGCCGGCATCGGTCATTATCACCTTCACGTCGGCCCCGTGCTTAACCATCAACCGGGCCAACTCCACGGCCTTGTACGCCGCTATCCCCCCGGTTACTCCCAGAATAATGTTCTTGCCTTCGAACTCCGTCGCCATGGCCTTCGGGCCTTACTCCGCGTCTTCCATCTCTGAACGGTCGTACTCGATCTTACCCTCCGCGATCTCCTCAAACGCCACGCTGAGGGGTTTCTTGGAGATATCATCCAGCCTCATCGGGGCGACTCCGCCCAGGCCTTCCCCCAGGCGTTTCTGAAAGTTGATGATCTGGCGTGCTCTCTTCGCCGCCTCGATCACCAGTGTGAACTTGTTTTCGGAGTGCGCCAGCAACTCCTCGATCTTGGGGTCGATTATCGATGACTTTTCTTCCATATCAGACCTTTTCTCCTCTCAATACGCCAGCCAGTTCATCCGCGGCCTCGTCAACGTCACGGTTCACGATAACGACATCAAAAACGCTCTCTCCCGTCTCTATCTCCCACGGGGCGATACCGGTCCGCGTCTTGATTTCGCTTTCCGGGTCGGTTCCCCTCTTCCTCAACCGTGACTCCAGCTCTTCTATCGAAGGCGGCATAATGAAAATCAGCAGTGCGCCATCCAACTTCGAGCGCACCGTGAGCGCGCCCTTGACATCCACCTCGACGAGCACGTCCCGGCCGGACGATACCGCGTCCTCCACCTCGCTCTTGAGCGTCCCGTACCTGTTACCGTAGACCTCTTCCAACTCCAGGAACTCGCCCCGCTCCAGGAGCCGGTCAAACTCCTCCTCTCCCAGGAAATAGTAGTCCTTTCCGTGGACCTCTCCTTTCCTGGGCACTCGTGTCGTCGCCGACACCGCATAGTGGACGCCGGGCGCGTCCCTAAGGACCCTGCGTATCAGCGTGTCCTTCCCCGCCCCCGACGGCCCCGCTACCACGAACACTCTTCCGGTCTTTTTCATGCCCTACCAACCGGCAATCTCTACTGCTTCCGCCGGCCGGCCGGTAGAAGCCCCTGGCATCTCTACGAACAAGGAGATTATATGGAAATCAAGACATCTAGTATAGCGCATCTTTCAGCCTGTGTAACGGCTTCCGGGTGCGTCAATTGGGACACCCCTGGCGCACAAGGGGCACTCGTCCGGTGGGTACGAGGAGACTTCCAGCCGGACCAGGGAGTACAGTGGGTACTCTCCCGCGTCCAGGTTGCCCCGGTCGAGGAGGCAGGAGAGTGCCGCCACCGACGCTCCCGCCTCCTCGACCATCCCGGCCAGCTCCATTATCGAGCCGCCGGTGGTGATAACATCCTCCACCAGCAACACCCTGGAGCCACCGGGTATCTCGAAGCCCCGGCGCAGCTTCATCTTCCCCTGGTGCCTCTCCGCGAAGACCATTTCCACTCCCAGCGCCAGCGCGACCGTGAACCCTATCACCACGGCCCCCAGCGCGGGGCACAGCACCAGGTCGGCCTCCACACCTACCTTACCCGCCAGTGCGCTCCCCACCCGTCGAGCGGCGTCCGGGGCCTCCAGCAGCAGGGC
>JAHIPE010000132.1 GCA_018894655.1 Actinomycetota bacterium | reverse complement strand
CGGTGAGTATCTCCTGGTACCCGGACATGCTGGTGTTGAAGCATACCTCGCCGAAGA
Organism: Actinomycetota bacterium; assembly: GCA_018894655.1. Taxonomy (GTDB): domain Bacteria; phylum Actinomycetota; class Geothermincolia; order Fen-727; family Anoxymicrobiaceae; genus JAHIPE01. The sequence goes on along the minus strand of JAHIPE010000132.1, from coordinate 4,422 downwards.
ACTCGCCCGGGGCCCCAAAGTGCAGGCCCTCGAACACGGTACCGTCCTCCAGGACCAGCACAGCGGGCTTTCTTCCCTCTGGGACGTACATCTAACTCCCCGTCTCTCCTCGTACCGTACACATCATCTTGAGGGCGCCCGTACCCCCCACCCTTGAGGGCCCTCCACCCTTGAGGGCGGTCTCTTAGGCCGCCCGGACCCGCGCCCGTACCCCCCACCCTTGAGGGCGGTCTCTTAGGCCGCCCGGACCCGCGCCTGAGAGATGCGGCTCAAGAGTCTTTCAAACCAACTCCCCATCGGTTACCACCAGTCGGCCCTTGAACACCGTGTGTAGCACCTTGCCCCTGACATTCCAGCCCGCGTAAGGGGTGTTCCGCGAGCGCGACATGAACTCCCCGGGATCGACAGTCCACTCGTACTCTGGGTTGAAGACGACCAGGTTGGCGTCGTCCCCTTCCGTGAGGGCGGTGCCGTAACCCCAGCGCCCCATATCCATTATCCGGGCCGGCGCCTCGGTCAACCTGGCGATAGCGTCCTCCAGCGACAGCACGCCGGGGTCCACCACCTTCGTCAGCACCAGAGCCAGGCACGTCTCCAGCCCCACCACCCCGAACTGGGCCCGGTCGAACTCGGTCTCCTTCTCGTGAGACGCGTGAGGGGCATGGTCCGTCGCTATCACGTCTATGGTCCCGTCGGCGAGGCCGGTGAGCAGCGCCTCGACATCGCCCCGCGAACGCAACGGTGGGTTCATCTTCAGGTTGGTGTCGTACGATACCAGCATAGAGTCATCCAGCGAAAAGTGGTGCGGCGCGACCTCGCAGGTCACCCGCACGCCGCGTCTCTTGGCGCCACGTACCAGCTCAACCGAACCGGAGGTCGAAACGTGCGCCAGGTGTAGCCAGGCGCCGGTCTTCTCCGCCAGGCATATGTCGCGGTAGATGCCTATCTGCTCGGCCTCGGGAGGGATGCCGCGCAACCCCAGGAACGTGGAGTAGTACCCCTCGTTCATCTGCCCGCCGCCCGAGAGGCTCATTTCCTCGCTGTGCGAGATGATAAGCGTGCCGATGGTACACGCGTACTCCATCGCCCTGCGCATCATCTCCGAGTCGGAGACGGGAGCGCCGTCATCACTGAACCCCATGACCCCCGCCCGGCAGGCCGCCATCTCCCCCATCGGGGCCAGTGTCTCGCCCCCCCTGCCCAGCGTTATCGCTCCGTGCGGCAGGACCATGCACAGCCCCTCGTTCACCCCCCGGTCGTATACGTACTCCGCCACCGAGGAGTTGTCTATGGTGGGCTCGGTGTTGGGCATGCAGAACACCGCCGAGTATCCGCCCCGGGCCGCGGCGCGGCTGCCGCTGGCTATGTCCTCCTTGTACTCCATGCCCGGCTCGCGGAGGTGAGCGTGCATTTCCACCAGGCCGGGGGCCACCACACAACTGGAGGCGTCGATGACCGTTGCGACGCCGGCGGCAATCCCCTTCTCTACAGCCTTTATCCGACCGTCATCGACCATGATATCGACCTCACCGGTAAGCCCCCCCGGAAAAGCCAGGGCCCTGCCGCCCTTTATGAGGATTCCCTCAGCCACGGCTGCCCCCCAGTAAGTCATAGAGCACCGCCATCCTCAGTGCCACACCGGCAGCCACCTGCCCGGTGATGACCGACTCCACCTCGTCGGCTACGCGTGAGTCAATCTCCACGCCGCGGTTCATCGGGCCGGGGTGCATCACCAGGGGCTTGGGGTCCAGCTCAAACCACCTGGCCTCGGTCAGGCCGTAGAGTAGCGTGTACTCACGCAGCGACGGGAACCTGGACTCATTGACCCGCTCCAGCTGTATGCGCAGCAGGTAGAGCACGTCACACCACCCCAGTGCTTCGTCGAGTGCTCCGGTCACCTCGACCCCCATCCGTCGGATATCCTGGGGAATCAGCGACTGGGGCGCCACCAGCAGCACCTCCGCCCCCACCTTGCGCAGGGCGTGGATGTTGCTGCGGGCGACCCTGGAGTGGTCTATATCGCCTACTATGGCTACCTTCAGCCCCTCCAGGCGGCCAAGCAGCTCGCGGATGGTGAACAGGTCCAGTAGCGCCTGCGTGGGGTGCTCGTGCATGCCGTCGCCCGCGTTGATGACCGGGCAGTCCACCCAGGCGGTCATCATCTGGGGGGCTCCGGCACTCCCGTGGCGCACCACGACCGCGTCCACGCCCATTGCCACGATCGTCTTAGCGGTGTCCTTGAGGCTCTCCCCCTTCGACAGGCTGCTGGTGCTGCTGGAGAAGTTGACCACGTCGGCGCTAAGCCTCTTGGCCGCCAGCTCGAACGACATGCGTGTACGGGTGCTGGGCTCCATGAAGAGGTTCACGATCGTCTTGCCCCGCAATGCGGGGACCTTCTTCACCGAGCGGGTGGAAACCTCGGCGAACGACCGCGCTGAGTTCAGGAGGTTGATAATTTCGTCCTTCTCCAGGCTCGATATCGAGAGCAAATCCCTGCGGTTTCCTCGCACTTCCCTCACCGCTCTAGCTCCTCCCCGACCTCGACCATATCTGTGCCGTCAATCTCTGTGAGCGAAACCTTCACCTTCTCGTTCCCTGAAGTCGGCAGGTTCTTCCCCACATAGTCGGCCCGGATAGGGACCTCCCGGTGGCCTCGGTCAATCAGCACCGCGAGCTGCACTACCGCGGGGCGCCCGAAGTCCATGAGCGCGTCCATCGCCGCCCTGGTGGTGCGCCCCGTGAAGAGCACGTCATCGACAATGACCACCTTCTTGTCGTTGACGTCAAAGTCGATCTGGGTCACCCCCACCTTGGAGGCTCTCCGGATGGCCACGTCGTCCCTGTAGAGGGAGACGTCAAGCTCCCCGACGTAGACGCTCCCACCCTCGATCTCCTCGATCGTCCGGGCAAGTCGTCGGGCCAGGAATACGCCCCTCGTCCTTACACCGACCAGGGCGAGGTCGTCCCAACCCTTGTTCCTCTCCAGGATCTCGTGGGAAACCCGCCTGATTATGCGGGCGATATCGTCGGCGTCCAGCAGTTGGGCGCGGGCCTCAAACACCATGGATATCCCCCTTGACGGACCGGCGCGCATGAGGCAATGGGGCACGTGCAAGGGTATCGAAAAAAAACGCCCCCCCGCGATTCGTGGAGGCATTCCATGTAAGATGCTCGCTCATATTTCCTCCCTTGCTAGCCTCGCCGGACTAGATTAAAGGCCTACCATAAAATAGCACTTTCACGGCAACGAGGCAAGTGCACCTCTGGTGCCTGTCCCCATCTTGCGTTTTCCTTTCCGGTCCCCTCTCCCCAGCGGGGGAGAGGGTTAGGGTGAGGGGGGGCAAGGAGACCATGTTGCGTTGGTGCCTGGCACCATCTTGCGTTTTCCTTTCCGGTCCCCTCTCCCCAGCGGGGGAGAGGGTTAGGGGGGGCAAGGAGACCATGTTGCGTTGGTGCCTGGCACCATCTTGCGTTTTGGTGTCAGTCGGTGGGAGGTAGGCTCGGGCAGGTCCGCTTTCCCGCCTCCCGGTCGCGGTTGATGCGTCCCAGGACCCCGTTGATGAACTTGCCGGACTCACTTGTCGAGAACGCCTTGGCAAGCTCCACCGCCTCGTCAATCGTCGCGCCCGGTGGTATGTCCTCCATGAAGAACAGCTCGTAGAGCGACATGCGGAGGATGTTGCGGTCCACCCCGGGCATCCGTGCCAGTTTCCAGCCTTCGGAGTACTCGGAGATCATTCGGTCGATCTCAGCGCGGTGTTTGTCCACCCCACTCACCAATTCAACGGTGAACTCATCCGGGGGGCGGCTCTCTCCGGCATCCCGCTTCGCCTTCAGCACCTCCCCCGCGGATGTCTCGTTGATGTCCATCTCAAAAAGAATCCTCAGGGCGTACCTGCGCTGCTTGCTGCGGCGGCTTTTCCCCTTGGCCATTCCCGTTACGCCCTCTCGATGTACCTGCCGGAACGTGTATCGACCTTCAGAAGATCGCCCTCTTCAACAAACAGCGGAACCTGTATCACCAGCCCGGTCTCCAGGGTCACCGGCTTGGTCGAAGCCCCCGTGGTATCGCCCTTGAGCCACCGGTCCGCCTTTGCGACCTTCAGCGGGACCGCCGCCGGAAGCTCGATTGTGATCGGCTTTCCGTCCCGCATGAAGACGCTTAGCTCCTGGTTCTCCACGAGGTAGGAGGAAGCCTCACCGATAACCCCGGGGGCCGCGATTATCTGCTCGTAGTCCTCCAGGTCCATGAGCACGTAGCTCTCATCGTCACGGTACAGATACTGCATGCGATGGTGTTCCAGCACTACCTCCTCAACCTTCTCCCCGGCCCTGAAGGTCTTGTCCACCACCGCCCCTGTCTCCACGTTCTTCAGCTTGGTGCGCACGAAAGCGGCGCCCTTTCCCGGCTTGACGTGCTGG
>JAHIPE010000002.1 GCA_018894655.1 Actinomycetota bacterium | reverse complement strand
GCTCGGTCATATCCACCGACAGGCAGATACAACTGTTCAGCGAAGGCGGATTCGACTCCATCATCGCTATCCCGTCATACCTGGTGTACTGGCTCCGCAGGGCGGTGGAGATGGTCAAGGCCGGCGAGGTCGAACCCCTGAACTCCCTCTTTATCGCGCTTACCGCCGCCGAGCCGCTTACCGACTCCCTGCGCAGGCACATCAAGGAGTTGGTGCTTGCCGCCGGGGGGCGGGAGGACTTCCACCTGGTGCAGGGGTACGGCATGACCGAGATGAAGATAGCTTTCTACGAGTGCACCGACAGAAGCCAGATACACCTCAATCCCAAGTACTTCTACTGGGAGGTGGTGGACCCCGAGACGGGGGAGCACGTGCCCGAGGGCGAGCCGGGGGTGCTGGTGTTCAGCCATATCGACTGGCGAGGCACCTCGTTCCTGCGCTACTACACCGGCGACCTGATCGCCGGCGGGGTCCGCTGGGAGAGGTGCGGCAACTGCGGCCTGACCTACCCCATCATGTACCCACCGATAATGCGTGCGAAAAAGGACTTCACCAAGCTCAAAGGTACCAGGGTCGCCCTCCTGGACCTGGTCACCAGCGTCCGTGACACCCCCGGCGTCTACCAGTTCCAGGTAACGCTGGACAAGGAGGTGGAGGGCGACGAGTTCTCGAAGGACAGGCTGGTTGTCCGCCTGGCGATCGATGACGGCTACCAGGCCCAGAGCGTCGTCTCCGAGGTGAAGACCAACGTAAAGAAGGTCACCGAGGTGACCCCGGACGAGATCGTGATAGAGCACGACCGGGAGAAGCTGGAGCTCGACCTGTTCGAGCGGACCGGTATCAAGGCGGACTACGTAATCGAGAACAGGCCGGTCCACCTGTGAGTGATAACCGGAACCGCCCCCTGCTTGAGTGCGCCCGAGGCCGCGCCTGGAGAGACGCGGCTCAAGGCGTGGGGGGATCAGAACCGCCCCCTGCTTGAGTGCGCCCAAGGCCGCGCCTGGAGAGACGCGGCTCAAGGCGTGGGGGATCGGAACCGCCCCCTGCTTGAGTGCGCCCAAGGCCGCGCCTGGAGAGACGCGGCTCAAGGCGTGGGGGATCAGAACCGCCCCTGGCCAGTTGCCGGACGCCGTGATGATGATACTGGAGGTCTGAGATGAACGACAGGGTAGCGGTGATGGGGGTCGGTAACACCCCGTTCAAGGCGCGCCACATCGACAAGACGTTCCCCCGGCTCGCCTACGAGTCGGTGAAGGCGGCGCTCGAGGACGCGGGGGCCACGAAAGAGGACATAGGTAGCACCGTCTACGCCATATACAACGACTTTTTCGAGCACTGCGCGATGCCGGACCTGCACATCCATTATCAACTGGGGCTGGCGCGCAAGCCCGGCTCGCGGATAACCTGCGGGGGGGCCACCGGCGGATACGCGGTTAGGGCCGCGGTGGCGGAGGTGGCCAGCGGTATGCACGATGTGGTCATGGTCGTAGGGGTGGAGAAGGTCGGCGACGTGGCCAACGTCTTCGATATGGTCAAGTCGATAACGTACGCGGCCGACCCGTTCTTCGAGGCGTCCCTGGGGGCATCCCCCGCCGGGTCCTACGGGGGCGCGATCCTCTGGCACATGGAGAACTACGGAACCACCGAGGAGGACATGGCCCGCGTGGTGGTGAAGAACAAGGGCAATGCGCGGAACAACCCCGACGCCCAGTCCCCGATGGAGGTAACAGTAGAGGACGTCCTGGGGAGTCCCCTTATCATCTATCCCCTGAAGATACTGGACCACTGCCTGAACAGCGAGGGGGCGGCCACCATAATCCTGGCCAGCGAGAAGGCGGTGGGAAGGTTTTCCTCCGACCCGGTGTGGATAACCGGCGTGGGGGCGAGCACCGAGTCGGGGAGGCAGGCGGAGCGCGATGATGCCGGCAAGTCACTGTTTCCGGCGGTAAGGGCTTCGGCCCTGGAGGCGTACGAGATGGCCGGGGTAGCCGATCCCGGGTCGGCGATACAGGTCGCCGAGGTTTACGACTCGTTCTCGGGGGTAGAGATCTGCCTCTACGAGGAGTTCGGCCTGTGCGGCTGGGGTGAAGGGGTGCAATTCCTGACCGACGGGCGAGCCGACATGGGGGGCAGCAACCCGGTGAACCCCTCGGGAGGCCTGATCGGGGGAGAGCACGCCATAGGGGCCACCGGTGTGTACCAGGTAGTTGAGATAGTAAGGCAGATACGCGGAGAGGCGGGAGCCCGGCAGGTCCCGCACGTTACCCGAGGCCTGGCCCAGAGCATGGGCGGCGCCAGGGGCGCCTACTCGGTGAGCATAGTGGTGGAGGGGTGATAGGGATGGCGGATGACAGGGACCCCCGCTTCGTGCCCATAAAGGTGCAGGACGGCTTCGCGGTAATACCGGACCGCTGGAAGGTGGACTTCCGGGTTTCCGCGGGAGAGCTCTCCCGCTTTTACATCGAGCTCAAGGAGAACGCCCGGCTCATGGGGACAAGATGCCCGAACTGCGGCTCGGTCTACTGCTGGCCGCGCTCCTGGTGCAAGGATTGCTACGTGGACTGCGAATGGGTCGAGATGAGCGGGAAGGGGAAGCTGACGCTGTGTAGCAGGGTGGAGATATCGCTCTCTGACATCCAGAAGGAGGTGCCGTTCTTCCAGGGAGGCGTGCATCTGGACGGGGCGCGTTACCCGGTGGTGGTAATGCTCAGGCCGGTGGAGTTCGAGGACCTTCACGTGGGAATGCCGGTACACGCCGAGTTCTTACCGTCCGAGGAGAGGACCGGCAGGATACGCGACTTCTACTTTATTCCCGACGAGTAACGTGATAGAAATATGTGTTGTTTTGTCGTGAAGTATTCTCAGGGTTGTAGGAGCAAGGGAGGTTAGAGATGGATTTTGGCTTGACCGAGGAACAGAAGCTTTTCAAGCAGCAGGTGGTGGAGTTCGCAGAGAAAGAGATACTCCCCGGCGTCGCCGAGCGGGACGAGGAGTCCCGGTTCGACCGCGACGTATGGGACAAGGCCGCTCGGTTCGGGTTGATGGGGCTCCCGTTCCCCGAGGAGTACGGTGGGAGCGACGCCAGCGTGTTCGACACCTGTATAGCCGGGGAGGCCCTGGGTTACGGAGGGAGCGACATGGGGTTCTGCCTATCCTGGGGGGCTCATGTCGCTATAGGGACCGTCCCCATCTGGAAGCTGGGAACCGAGGATCAGAAGAAGAAGTACCTGCCCAAGCTGACCAGCGGCGAGTGGATCACCGGCCTGGGCCTGACCGAGCCCGAGGCGGGAAGCGACGCGGCCGGCATCAAGATGACGGCTGAGAAGAAGGACGGGTACTACGTCCTCAACGGCACCAAGACGTTCATCACCAACGGGCCTATCGGGGACGTCTTCGTGATTCTCGCTGTCACCGACAAGGAGAAGGGGCCGGGTGGGATAAGCGGTTTCATAGTTGAGAAGGACTTCCCCGGGTTCTCCGTGGGCAAGGAGATCTTCAAGATGGGGCACCGCTCGTCGCCCACCTCCGAGCTCATACTCGAAGACTGCGAGGTCCCGGCCGAGAACCTCCTGGGCGAGGAGAACGAGGGCTTCATGGGCGTCGCCCTGACCACCCTGGAGTGGGAGAGGTCGTTGCTGCTCGCCGCCGGGGTGGGGGGCATGGAGCGGCAGCTCGAGGAGTGCGTCAAGTACTGCAAGGAGCGCCACCAGTTCGGGCGGCCGATAGGCAAGTTCCAGGCGATGCAGTTCAAGCTTGCCGACATGAAGATGTGGCTGGAGACCTCCCGCCTTATCGTCTATAAGGTGGCCTGGAACAAGGACCAGGAGATAATGGACCCGATGATGGCCTCCCTCGCCAAGCTGTACGTCTCCGAGGTCGGGTTGCTGGCCGCCGACCAGGCGACCCAGGTCTTCGGCGGTTATGGGTACACCAAGGATTACCCGGTGGAGAGGGCCATCCGCGACGCCAAGCTGGGAACTCTGGGAGGGGGGACCTCCGAGATCCAGCGCTGGATCATAGGGCGCCTGTTGCTGGGTAATTAGAGGAACAGTGGCTGAGAGCCGGCCGGCCGGCTCTCCCGCGAGAGGACCGGCAATAAACCTTTTATTCAGGTAGAGCTCCGCCTCGGGCGGAGTTGGGTGAACCGGCGCCAAGGGGTGGCAACGTGGAGAAGATCGAACGCCTTATCAACCTGACAGCGTACCTTCTGGAATCGGGCCGGCCGGTCACGTTCGGGCGGTTATGCCGGACGGTGTACGCGGACGTTTCCAGCAAGGGGCCCGCGCTCCATCGCATGTTCGAGCGGGACAAGGACGAGCTCCGCGAGATGGGCATCGAGGTGAGAGCCGAGACGTTGGAGCCTGAGGGTGAGACCGGGTACACGATTCCCCGCGACGAATACTACCTGCCCCACCTGGAGCTATCCCCCGCCGAGAGGGTCGCCCTCACCATGGTGTCACGGCTGTTTCTCGGCACGGGTACCCCGTTCAGCGGGCCGGCGCATTCGGCGCTCCTCAAGTTCGCCTTCGACGTGGAGGGCGGCGTTGACGCTGACGCGGTACCTCACGTCCACTGGGTGGGCGTGCCGCGCGACCGGCGGTTGCTCAACGCCATACTCGATGGGCTCACCGGGCACAAGGACCTCAGGTTCTCCTATCGTTCGATGGGCTCGAGCGAGCCGGTCCAGAGGGAGGTGTCACCTTACGGCCTGTTCAACCGGCGCGGGTCATGGTACCTGGTGGGCCGATGCCACCTGCGACGAGAGGTACGGTCGTTCAAGCTGGACCGGGTGACGTCCCCCATCGAGGTCAACAGGAAGAAACCGCACAAGCCGGACTTCGAGGTGCCTGACTCGTTCGACCTTCGCAGCGAAACGCGCTGGGAGTGGCCGGGGGGGACGGGGGGGACGGCACGGGTGAGGTTCGAGCCGCGCCTGGCGTACGGCTTCTCCGGCGGCGGGGCGCGGGTCGAAGGTAGCCGACGGCGCGAGGACGGCTCGGTGGATGTAACCTACGTGGTGGAGGATCCCGAGGAGTTCGTGGACTGGATCCTTGAGTTCGGCGCCGGCGCGAGGATACTCTCCCCCCCCGGGCTGGTGGACCTCGCAGTCGAACGTATTCGGGGGGCGCTCGAGGCTGTGGAGGGAAATGCTTAACAAGATAGGCAGCCGGCTCAATCGCATACTCCTGATGGTGCCGCTCATCCTGCGGGAGGAGGGGGCGTCCATGGAAGAGCTCTGCGATGCCCTGGGCGCCGGCAGGGAGGAGATCCTGGCCGACCTGGACGTTCTCTTCCTTTGCGGCTTGCCGGACTACGGCCCGGGCGACCTGATAGACCGGCGAATCCTCGACGACCGGGTCTACTTGAGCATGGCCGATTTCTTCAGCAGGCCCCTGACCATAACCACGGACGAGGCGCTGGCCCTCCTGGTGGCCGGCGAGGCGCTGGTTGGCGCCGGGTTCTTCGAGCCGGGTAGCCCGGCGGGTTCCGCTCTGAAGAAGGTGGGGGATGTTGTTCCCGGGCAGGGCCGGGGCTCAGCCGAGGAGATAGCGCGACATATAGACGTGAAGCTCGGCGCCAATCCCGGCAGGTGGTGGGAGGTAATAGAAGAAGGCCTCGAGAGAGGGAAGGACCTCCGGCTCGAGTACTACAGCTTCTCCCGTGGTGACGTGACAAGCCGGGATGTCGAGCCGCTGTCCCTGGTCACCTCGTATGGGCACTGGTACCTGCTGGCGTGGTGCCGCCGGGTGGAGGGCAGGCGGCTGTTCAGGCTGGACAGGATAATCTCCGTCGAGATGATTGATCCCACCGGTGACGGGAGGAGTGACGACGGGCTGGAGATGCCCGAACTGGTGGGGGAGTTAAAGCCCGGCAGGAACGCGCATTACGTGAAGCTCCGGTTTTCCGGCAGGGAGGGCCGCCGCCTGCTGGAGGAGTGGCCCGCCGCCACGTTCACCGAGCAAGACGACGGGACGCTGACGGTCGTTCTCAGGACAAGGAACCTGTCGTGGCTCTCGAGGTACCTCATCAGGTTCGGCGACCGGCTCCGGATAGAGTCACCGAAGAAGCTCAGGAAACTGGTCAGGGAGGCCGCTTCGAAGATGCTGGAGGTGTACGGGTAGATGGTTAGGGACACAATCGTTCCAGGCAGGTGTTTCCGGGTCGCCGGCACCAACTACCTGCCGTTCTTCGCCACGGTGGACGGCCGCGGATCTTGCGTTAAACCAGGCCCCATCTTGCGTTGACCCCGGCGGTTACTCCGTTACCTTATACACCGTGTCGTGCTCGTGGGCGCGCTCTGTGACCTTGATGCCCACAGACTCGCCGTGGCCCGCCTTCTCCACGCTGTCGTGCTCGATCTGCATCGAGTCAACGATCTCGGTGAAGTCAGAGGTGTGACCCTTGATATGGATGGTGTCACCAACCGCCAGCTCCCCGGTAAGCTCCAGCGCCGCCACGTTGATCTTGTTGAAGTAATGGGAAATGCGGCCAATCTCCTGTTCCGGCATTCGATTCCCCTCCTTCCGAGTGATTGCCAGCTTCACCGAGTAATCTATCACTTTACCGAACCAACGTACACCACGGCGGGGGAAGCTGTCGTATCCCGGTGGTATGGCGAAGGCGTTCGAGCGGCTTCAGCAACTCTCCGGCGGGGGGGCCGGGGGGGGCTCATCCGTGGTGGCGATCCCCTTGATGACGAACTCGAACTCGCTCGCGCGCCCCAGGATGTGGACCAGGTAGTACGACCCGGCGAGGAAAGAGAAGGCCAGGATGACCGAGACGGCGGTGCGGGCCGCGTGGAACAGGTACCAGGCGGGGTAGTACCCGATTAGAAACCCGGTGATGAAAGCCATAAACGGGATAAGGAACAGGACCACCGACGCCTCCATGACCTTCCTGCCGGAGACCTCCAGGAAGACCTCGTTTCCCTCCCGTGCCCCCACCTCGTTCAACGCGTTCACCTCTATGCTCTTGCCGTCCTGGACCGCGCCGAACCCGCAGGTATGGCAGTCCCCGCAGGCACTGGACTCGATGATTACCCTGGCGACTTTGCCGTTCCCGTCCACCACGGTGCCCCTGCACTTCATCTACAAGCGCTCCCTCACTTCCGTGACGTACCTGTCCCTCATGCCATCGGTCATCTTGATCGCGCCATCCGCTTCGACCACCAGCGCTTCGTATCCGCTCCGCACCTTCAACAGGGCGAATCCCCGCTCCGTTCCCAGCACGAAGATGGTGGTGGAGAGGATGTCGGCGTCGACCGGGTCCGGCCCCACTACGGTGACGCTGAGCAACCCCGTCGGCTGGTAACCGGTATGGGGGTCGAAAAGGTGGCTGTACCGTTTGCCGTCCCGGGTGAAGAACCGCTCGTAGTCCCCGGACGAGGACACGTAGGCGTCCTCCACCTCGAGCTTGCCCAGCAGGTCGCACGCCTCCCCCCTGGGGTCCCTGATCCCGATGGACCACGGCTTTCCGTCCGAGCGGCTTCCTATCGCGCCGACCGTCCCCCCGAAGTTGACCAGCCCGTGCTTGACCCCCCTGTTTCTGAGCGTTTCGCACATGGCACCCACGGTGTACCCCTTGGCGATACCGCCCAGGTCTATCTCCATCCCCCGCTGGGCCAGCATGGCCGTTTGGTTCACCTCGTCGAGGAGCACCTGGCCGTAGTCGACCAGCGATCGGGCCGCCTCCACCTCTTCCGGGGTGGGGACACGGTAGTTCCTGTCGTAGAAACCCCACAGCCCGGCAATAGGCGCCATGGTGATGTCGAAAGCGCCGTCGCTCAACCTGGAGAACTCCAGTGACCTCCGCATGATCTCGAGGGTCTCCGGGTGCACCGCAACCGGCGACTGGCCGGCGTTGGAGTTTACCAGCCAGACGTCGCTCCCGCCGGTGAACCTGCTGGTGTTTGACTCGAGTTCTTCCACCAGGGCCACGCACGCGTCCACGTCCGCCTCCGAGGATTCCCTGTCGCGTTCCTGGATGGTTATCTCCAGGGTGGTATCCATGGCGAAGAGGGTGGGTGAGCGGTAGTCTTTCTCGCCGGAGTTCCTCCCCGACAGGAAGGCGACCAGGACCACCGTGCCGGCGGCGAGCGCGGTGACGAGAATAACGTTCAGTATGGCCTTTACTTGTTTCATAATAGGTCCTTCTTTGATATTATACTGTTCGGCTTGCCTGCGGTGTCCTTTCCGGCGGGCACCTTATTATGTTGGGGCCTCACCGGAGGCTGACCTGGGGAGACTGGCTGAGATGGGATGGGTCAGGAACCTACAACGCGAACTCTTCACCAAAGGTGGGGTCCACCCACCCTCCAACAAGATAGCCGCCACCGTGAAGATATTTCCGGGGCCATACCCGGAAACGGTAATAATACCGCTCAGCCAGCATATCGGCGCGCCGTGCGAACCACTGGTGGAGATACACGACCGGGTGCTCATAGGGCAGAAGATAGGCGACTCGGAGGCGTACGTGTCGGCGCCTGTCCACTCCAGCGTCTCCGGGGAGGTGACCGGGATAATCGGGTACCACCATCCCACCGGCACCGAAGTGCGCTCGGTACAGATACTGTCGGACGGGATGAACGAAGTGCACCCGAGCGTGGAGCCCCCGGGCGATCCCATGGAGATGACGCCTCAGCAGATACGAAAGCATATCCGCGAGGGGGGGATCGTGGGTCTGGGCGGCGCCACCTTTCCCACCCACGTCAAGCTGGCCCCCCCGGAGGGCAAGCAGATCGAGCTGGTTATCATCAACGGAGCCGAGTGCGAGCCGTACCTGACCGGCGACCATCGCATGATGGTGGAGCGCGGCGAGGATATAATCGTGGGAGCCCGGGTGATAGAGAGGGCGGTTGGGGCCGAGCGGATAGTTGTGGCCATCGAGCGGAACAAGCCCGACGCCATCACCCTGATGAGAGAACTTGGCGCCGAGCACGGCTTCGAGGTCGCGGTGCTGCCCGCACGATATCCCATGGGTTCCGAGAAGACTCTGATAAAGGGTATAACCGGCAAGGAGGTGCCCTCGGGGGGTCTTCCGATGGATGTCGGGGTGGTGGTGGACAACGTGGGGACCGCCGCGGCTATCTACGACCTGTTCTACGAGGGGATGCCGCTGGTGGACAGGGTGTTGACGGTGGCCGGGGACGGGGTGGCGGGGCACGCCAACCTGAGGATAAAGGTGGGGACGCTGGTCCGCGACGTTATAGATTTCTGCGGTGGCCTTGTAGGTGAGCCCGGCAAGGCCATCCTGGGGGGGCCGATGATGGGGCTCGCGCAGTACACCACCTCGGTACCGGTTATCAAGGGGACATCGGGGATCGTGGTCCTGAGGGGTGAGACCGTCTGGCACCGGGAGCCGGCCCACTTCGTCTGCATCAGGTGCGGCCGCTGCGTGAGGCATTGCCCGATGAACCTGATGCCTTACCTGATGGGGTCTTACTCTGACGCGGGCATGTGGGAGGAGCTTGGGCCTCTGAACATCGATGACTGCGTGGAGTGTGGCTGTTGCGCCTACACCTGTCCCACCAAGAACCCGCTGGTGCAACTGATAAAGGTTGGAAAAGAGGGGCTGGCCCGCCAGCAGAGGAAGATGGAGGAACTGGCCGAGGAGTGGGAAGAAGCGTAAGGAATGGCGGGTAAGAAACCCGGTAGGGAAGTCGAAAGCGTGGAACCAGGAGAGGAGCCCCGGCTCTTCCACATCGGCGTCTCCCCTCATATAAGGGGAAAGCACACCACCACCAGCATCATGAGATGGGTGATAGCCGCCCTCCTCCCCCTGACAGCTTACGGCGTGTACATCGGCGGGACAGACGCCCTGGTGGTGGTACTGATGAGCGTGGTAGGCGCGGTGGCAACCGAGGCCGTCATACAGAAACTCCGACACCTGCCCGTATCTATCGGGGACCTGAGCGCAGTTGTAACCGGGCTCCTGCTGGCGCTGACGCTGCCGCCGGGGCTCCCGTTCTGGATGCCCCTGTTGGGTGGCGTGGTGGCGATAGCCCTGGGAAAGCAGGTCTTCGGCGGGCTGGGCCACAACATCTTCAACCCCGCCCTGGTGGGCCGCGCGGTGCTATTCATCTCCTGGTCCGAGTACATGACAACCTCGTGGCTTGTGAACCCCCAGGCGGCGGCCGTCCAGACCTCCGCCATCAAGTCCATCAACGCGGTAACAAGCGCGACCCCGCTTGCCACAATGGGAAACGTCCGGGACGGAGAACTGGCCTTGGAAGCCTCCCGCTACTGCGGCTCGCTGCTGTTCGGGAACCCGTGGGGATGTATAGGGGAGGTCTCCGCGCTGCTGATACTGGCCGGCCTCGTGGTGTTGCTCATCAAGGGGCTGGTATACTGGGGAATCCCGGTGGGCTACGTGGGCACGGTCGTGGCCCTGTCGTGGGTGCTGGGGATGGACCCGCTGTTCGCGGCGCTCTCGGGAGGTCTCCTGCTGGGCGCCTGCTTCATGGCGACGGATTACGTCACCAACCCGATGACCGCCAGGGGTAAACTGGTGTTCGCTGTTGGTTGCGGCATTATAACTGTGGTGTTACGTTTCTACTCCAACCTGCCGGAGGGGGTCATGTTCGCGATACTGGTCATGAACGGGTTCACCCCGCTGATCGACCGTTACATAACGCCCCGGCCGTACGGGCATAAAGGTCTGGTGAAAAAGGTATGATGTCGCGGGTCGTGAGATTTGGGTTGACGTTGATGGTGGTGGGCCTCGTCGCCGCGGTATGCCTGGGATTGACCTACTCCGTGACCAGGGACCGGATCGCCGAGCAGGAGGAACTGAGGGAGGCCAAGGCGTGCATGGAAGCGATGCCCGGGGTGAAAGAGGCCGGTGAACTCGAGGAGGACCGGGAACTCGAGAAGAAGGCGCGAGAGCATATCCCCGATGTGGAGAAGATCTTCACCTGCGACAGTGGAGTCATCATCATACTGAAGGTAAAAGGCTACGGGGGGCCGATCCGAATGGCGGTGGGGATAGGAGAAGATGGGGCGGTCAAGGGGATCTCGATAATCTCCCAGAACGAGACCCCCGGCCTGGGCGCGAACGTCGAGAAGGAGGAGTTCCTGGGCCAGTTCATAGGAAAGACGCCCGCGGACCAGCTGAAGGTGGGCGAGAGTGTCCAGGGGATCACCGGGGCAACCATTACCAGCAAGGCGGCTACCAAGGAGGTCAGGGAGGCTCTCCAGGCCTTCGAGGAGATCAAGGGATTGGAGTGACCGGCGGTAAACATGGATGACGGGACTACGTTGTGGGACGAGTTTAAGAAGGGTGTAATAACCGAGAACGCCCTGCTCAAGTTGATGGTCGGACTGTGCTCCGCGCTGGCGGTGAGTAACCGGCTGGAGAACGGCATCTTCATGGGGATTGCGGCGACGTTCGTGCTGGTCTGCTCCAACATACTGATAGCGTTGATTCGCGAGCGCATACCCTACCAGATCAGGATACCGATATTCATCATCATCATCGCGTCGTTCGTGACCGTAGTGGACCTGGTCATGAAGGCGTACGTTCCCGTGGTGTATGAACGCCTCGGGGTCTGGATCCCCTTGATAGTGGTGAACTGCATGATCCTGGCGAGGGCGGAAGGGTACGCGTCCAAGAACAGTGTCGCCTACGCCGCGGTGGACGGGTTGGGCATCGGGGTCGGCTATACGTTGGTGCTACTGGTAATGGGGTTTGTGCGCGAACTCCTCGGGACCGGCAAGATAATCCTGTTCGAGAAGACGATCGTGAGCCTGGGCCCGTTTAACCCGCCGCTCATCTTCGTGATGTTTCCCGGCGCCTTCCTTACGTTCGGGATAATGATGGCCCTGCTCAACCGTTACGAATCGAGGAAGAAACAATGAGCGAGCCGTACCGGTACTTCCTGATATTCATTGGCGCGATGGTCGTATATAATATCGTGCTAATCCGTTTCATCGCCTTGTGCCCGCTCTTCGGCGTCTCCTCCCAGGTCGAGACCTCCATCGGAATGGCGATGTCGGTCATGTTCGTGATGACAATGGCCACCACTGTTTCCTGGCTCGCCTGGAACTACGTGCTCGAACCGCTTCACGTGGGGGAGTTTCTCTACATACCGGTCTTCATCCTGATAATCGCCACGCTGGTGCAGTTCCTGGAGATGGTGCTCAAGAAGGTCAGCCCTCCGCTGTACCGGGCCATGGGTATATTCCTTCCCCTTATCACCACCAACTGCGCGGTCCTGGCGGTGGCGACCGAGGCGGTAAAGCCGGGTTTCCTGAACCTGAACGTCGCCTACCACTTCAGTCTGCCCGAGGCCCTGGTCTATACGATCGGCGTAGCCATCGGCTTCGGCCTGGTGATCGTGGTTTTTGCCTGTATCCGCGAGAGGCTCGAGACCAGCCCGGTGCCTCACGCGTTCCGCGGCGCTCCCATAGCGTTCATGACCGCAGCCTTACTATCCCTGGCCTTCATGGGGTTTACCAACCTGTTGGGATTGTGACCGGGAGAGAACTTTGGATTGGTCGATTGTACTGAAAGCGGCGCTGGTCCTATCGGGCCTGTCGCTGGTGTTCGGGGCGCTGCTGGCGGTTGCCTCCATAAAGTTCGCCGTGGAGACGGACCCCAGGGTCGACGAGGTACTGGAGGTCCTGGTGGGCACGAACTGCGGCGCCTGTGGCTATCCCGGGTGCCAGGTCGCGGCGGAGGCGATCGCAACGGGGTTGGCGCCGGTTGACGTTTGCCTTGCGGGGGGGACCGGG
>JAHIPE010000131.1 GCA_018894655.1 Actinomycetota bacterium | reverse complement strand
GGCAACGATGTCGTCAACGGCGTTGTCGATCAGTTCGCACACCGCCTCGGTGGGACTGCGGAAGTTGAAGGAAAGAGAGCTCAATAGGGCGGGATCCAACTTTTCCCTGATGCTCTTCTTCAACTCAAATCACCCATAGTGGTATTGCCGTCCATGACCCGGCCGGCTTGCCTGTGTCCTGGGAGCACCAACCAGAGTCCGCGCCCATGTGATGAAGCCTACGATGAGGCCACGTACTTGGCTTTCGGTCGGAATTATACTACGCCACAATGATGCGTGCTTAGTGATTTGTTGATAACTATGGATAGAAGCGTAGCGCACTATGGTAAGAGGGGGAGCTTTAGCCTTACCACCCAGAACCCGTGATTGTTACTTCCCCTAACCGCACACATTCGCGGAGCGGCAGCGCCTTAACCTTTTCATGGAGGCGGTATAGTTCACGCCCCGGGTACACGACGTACAGGACGTCCAGGTCGAGGTCACGAAGCGCGATGTGCATCGACTTTGTCATGGATGGGGCATCGGAGCACTTAAACTCGAACCCCAGGGCTCTCCCGCCGCGGAAGAGAAGGAGGTCCAGCTCCGCGCCTCGCTGCGTACCCCAGAAATAGGCGTTCTCGGCCGAGCCCATGATTGCCAGGACCTGCTGGAGGGCGAAGCCCTCCCAGGAGACGCCGTAACGGGGGTGGGAGCGCAGGGCATTGATGTCCTGGATCCCAAGGAGTGTGTGCAGGAGGCCACTGTCTCGGATATAGACTTTTGGGGATTTGACCTGGCGCTTCTTGAGGTTTTCGAACCAGGGAGGGAGGACACGTATAACGTAGGCTCCGGCCAGGATATCCCGGTAGTGGAGTGCCGTCTTGGACGTAGCGCCAAGGGAGCGGGCAAGCTCCGATGCGTTCCATGTCTGCCCGTGGTAATGGGCGAGCATCGTCCAGAAGCGACGAAGCGTCTCTGATGGGACCCGTATCCCCAGTTGCGGCACATCCCTTTCCAGGAAGGTAGTGATAAACGCCTCGCGCCAACGGAAGCTCGCTCCCTCGGGGCCGGCGAGCCACGATCGAGGGAATCCGCCACGAACCCACAGACTGTCCTGGGCCTCTGCCCCGACCTCGTCGAGGGCAAACCCGGGGACGTGTACGAAGAGTACCCGCCCGGCAAGCGATTCGGACACATCGTGTACGAGGTCCGGCGAGGCACTTCCGAGGACTAGAAAACGGGCCGGTATATCCGGACGGTCGGCAAGCGGCCGCAACGTGGCGAAGAGCTCCGGCAGGCGTTGGATCTCGTCGATGACCACCAGACCCCGCAGTGGCTCGAGTGTAAGTTCCGGAGTTGAGAGGGCGGCCCGTGTAGCCGCCCGTTCGAGATCGAAATGGTGCACCTCGCCACTCGACTTCTCGGCATAGGATTCCGCTACCATTCCAGCCAGGGTGGTCTTTCCAGTCTGGCGGGCGCCGTCGAGTATGGTTACAGGGGCCTCTGCCAACGCCTGAAGGACCCGGCCAAGCAACCTTGGCCTTGGAATCAGTGACTTAGGTTGTTGCATATTAGGATACTATATCCTAATTATGCCGAATGTCAATAGATTAATCTAACCCGATAGAGATACCGATAGAGATATTCACCGAATTTAATCCAAATGGCCTTGATTTCGCTTGGTTATGAGGATCTTTGGTCCTTCTTGGGTGCTGGTAGTTAGTCGTGAGTTCGTTTGGTTTCCGGTCGTTGATGATGGTTACATCCAAATCCAATCCAAATGGGACCCCGCCGTCGTCGGCCTAGAGGGGTAGATGACCGCCTCGCTGTTGAGGGGTCTCGTGTTTGTCAGGCGGGCTGGTGACTTCTATTGATTGATTTGTCTGATATCTGTAAGCGGCAATATTAGTTGACACGTGGCAGTATAATATTCAATAATAAGGACATGAAGTGGAACAACGCGCTGGACGAGGTTCTTGGGAGCAAGCTCAAGATACGTGTGTTGCGACACCTGAGCCGTGGCCCCGGGCCGTATACCGGAAGGGACCTTGCCAGGGCTTCGGGGTACTCGCATACGCAGACTTACAAGGCCCTGGCGGAGCTTGAAACGCTGGGCGTAATCACACGGCAACACGCTGGTACTTCGTACCTCTATTCCCTCGACAAGGGGAACTACATCGTATCGCATATACTGCTGCCGGCGATCGAAGCGGAAAGACAGCTTATAGCTGAACTTGCCGGGAGGTTCTACACAGGTCTTGGCCAGGACCTCATCTCAGTTGTCCTGTTCGGCAGCGTCGCGAGACGAGCGGACGACCCCGACAGCGACATAGACTTCATACTTGTAGTCCGGGACGGCTCGGACCTGGACAGCCTCGAAGAGACCGCCTCGGAAGTGTGCCTTGAAGCAGCAGTTGAATTCGGAGGCTCCGTTTCCGCGTTTGCCTTTACAGAATCGGAGTACGATAGGAAACTGATGGACGGGAAAGCGATGTGGAAAGACATCAAGGCGGAGGGAATTGAGATGCCACGACCATCCAGGGAGGATGCCAGCGTTGAGTAAGCAAGGCAGAACCGTGAGCGTGACGCCGGCGGAAGGAAGAGAATTCCTGGAGATGGCAAGGGGATTCGAGAGAGCTGCCGAGTACTCACTAAAGATGGGCGACTGGAAGGTGGCCGGCTCCAACGCCATACACTGTGTCATATCGGCAAACGATGCTCTGCTAGGTATGAAGCACAGGGTACGTTCGGCTGGCACCAGGCACAGCGATGCGGCGCCCCTTCTTCGCCGGCTGGAGCCTGGTGATGACGCGAAGAAGAATGCCTATAGCGGACCCAGTTTTCTTGGACACGGATTAAGGGTTAATCTTTCGTCCAAGGAGGTGGTACGATGGGACCGACAGACAAGGGAAAAGGAAGAGACAATGGCGCGTTGGGCGGAGAGAAGCGAGGGCGTAGCCCGAGCG
>JAHIPE010000130.1 GCA_018894655.1 Actinomycetota bacterium | reverse complement strand
TACGCCAACTTCCGGGCCTCATCGCTGGACACGGCGATCTTCAACCAGGTCACCTGGCTGCTGTCGCGGTTCGATGGGGCTACCAGCACTATAAGGGGGATGAACCTCTTCGGCGACCACATGGCGCCGATACTGTTCTTCCTGGTGCCGCTGCACTGGGTGCGCGGCAATGCTCCCGCCCTGCTTACCGTCCAGACAATCGCCCTCGCCCTGGGGGCGCTTCCGCTGTACCTGCTGGCGCGGGATAAGCTGGGGAGCCGCCCTATAGCGCTGGCGGTGGCGGTGGCCTACCTGGCCTACCCGGCGCTGGAGCACTTCAACCTCTTCGATTTCCACCCGGAGTCCCTTGGCCTCTGCTTTCTCCTTTTCGCCTTCCTGGCGATTGACCGCAAGAAGTTCACCTGGTTCTACGTCCTGTGCTTTGCCGCGGCTATCTGCAAGGAGGACATGGTCCTGGCGGTGCTGGTACTGGGCATCCTGGTCTACTTCAAGTACGACCGGCGCGCCGGCAAGATAGTGGCGATAGGCTCGGGGGTCTACTTCCTGGTCTCGGTGCTGTTTCTGCTTCCCGCGTTCGCACCCGTGGGGTACCAGTACGGCGGGCGCCTGGGGCAGTTCGGGGAGACTCCCCTGGAGGCCGCCAGGAACATGGCGTTCCACCCGCTGCGCACGTTCAACATACTGGCCACGCGGCAGAACCTCCGGTATTTCTTCGACCTCATGCTCCCGGTGGGATTCCTGTGCTTGCTTGCGCCCACCTATCTCCTGCCGGCGGCTCCGGCGTTCATCATCAACATGGTCAGCAGTTTCTCACCGCAGCATACGATCTTGAACCAGTACACGGCCGCCATGACGCCGTTCATCTTCATAGCCGTTATCTTCGGCCTGAGGAAGATAAAAAACTGGGCGGAGGGGGGGTTCAGGCAGCGGTACGTGATGGGCGCGGTCGCCTTCGTGATGGTCGCCTGCGCACTGGCCGGCAACTTCTACTTTAGCCCCAGCCCGCTTTCCGGTTCCTGGAACACCAAGCTATACACATCGGATTCCCACATAGACGCCATGCGCGAGGGTATCTCCCTGGTCCCCGACGACGCTTCGGTTTCCGCCCAGGTGTTCCTGCTGGCGCACCTCTCGGAGCGAGAGGACCTGTATATGTTCCCGGAGCCTTTCGTGGACTACGTCGACCAGGAGTACTTCGACGGCCTGGGCGAAGGGGTGAGGATCATCTTCCCCAAGTATTACCGTCGAAGAGAGAAAGGGGCCGACCCGTCGGAGTACCCTATCCCCGAGGTCGATTACATCGCCCTGGACAGCGGTTCGTCGGTGTGGCCGCTGCCCGAGGACCAGTACGAGAAGGTGGTGCGGGGTGTGCGGGATAGCGGGGAGTACATGACAGTATTCGAGCGCGACGGTGTCCTTATCCTGAAGAGACGAGAGTAACTGTGACCCTCACGCAAATTGCAGGTAATATTCGAGGAGGTGGGACCCCCACCTCGATCCTCCCCCTGCCAGGGGGAGGAGGAATAAGTAGGTTCCCCCTGCCAGGGGGAGGAGGAACAAGTAGGTTCCCCCTGCCAGGGGGAGGATTTAGGTGGGGGCCTCAGCGAGAGGGACAACAAACGTATCCCTTCCCCCGTCTGCCCCTTCCCCACTCCGAGGGGACAACAGACAAGTCCCTTCCCCCCTCGGGGGGGAAGGCTAGGATGGGGGGTCTTATCTCACCATGAGCATCTCCAGGGCAAGAGTTCTTAGAAAAAACATGACTGAAGCGGAAAAGACCCTGGGGAGAAGGCTCAGATCGCGCCAGATTGCCGGATATAAGTTCCGAAGGCAGCACCCGATAGGTCGATTCGTAGTGGACTTCGCATGCGTAGAGCGAAAGCTTGTAATTGAGGTTGATGGTGGGCAACATGCGGAACAGGAAGCAATAGATGTAGAACGAACCGCATGGCTCGAGGAAAAAGGCTATAAGGTTCTTCGGTTCTGGAACAACGAAGTGCTTGGAGAAACAGATGGCGTTTTGCAGGTAATATTTGAGGAGGTGGGACCCCCACCTCAATCCTCCCCCTGCAAGGGGGAGGAGGAACAAGGGAGTCCCCCCCGCCGGGGGGGAAGGCTAGGATGGGGGTGACTCGATGACCCTCCGGGAGAGGTGGAACCGGACCGACTGGCTAATCCTCGCCGGCCTCCTGGCGCTGATGATGGTGGTTTGGTCGCGGGTGCTGTTCAGCCGGGAGTGGTCTTTTGGCGTTGAACTCGACTTCATCCGACAGTTCTACCCGGCGCGCTTCTTCGCCACGGAGTCGCTGGCCGGCGGGGCGTTTCCGCTGTGGAACCCGTACATGCTGTGCGGGCACCCGTTCTTCGCCTCGTACCAGACGGCGATGCTCTACCCCGTCAACCTGGCGATGGTGGGGTCGTACGCCTTAATGGGGGCGGAGTTCTCCCTCAAGGCCCAGTGCGCCTTCGTGGTGTTTCATTTCTGCCTGGCGGGCGTCTTCACCTATGTCCTGGCAAAGGACCTCAAGATCGGCCGTACCGGCTCGGCGGTGGCGGCGGTGACGTACATGCTCTGCGGCTTCATGGTGGCTCACGCGGGCCACATGAACCAGCAGAGCGCGGCGGCGTGGATCCCGCTTATCTTTCTGCTCTTCTACCGCTCTCTTTCCCGTCGCCGCTTCTCTTACTCGGTGGCGGCGGGCGTTGCGGTGGGCATCGCGCTCCTGGCCGGCCACATCCAGTCGGTGTTCTACCTGTGCGTTCTGCTTCTGGGGCTGGTGGCCCTGACCGCGCTGCAGCGGTACCGTGGCGACCCCCGGAAGCCGGGCCTCGCCTACGGCATTGCCGCCCTGGGGACAACGGTAGCGGTGGGAGCAGCGTTCTCCGCGGC
>JAHIPE010000129.1 GCA_018894655.1 Actinomycetota bacterium | reverse complement strand
GCTTGCGCCCCCGCGCCAGGCGGGCCGGAACGGCTTGGTCTTCTCCTCGAGCGAGAACGGCCAGAGCAAGCCCCCCTGGTCCGGTGCCCTCCCGAAGAGGACGCGGGCTCGCTCGGCTCCCCAACCGAACCAAAGCGGATACGCCAGCACTATGAACAGCGCTACCCACCCGTTCACCTCCGTGGTCACCCAACCCACTCCCCAGGGCTCGATGACGTCGAAGGCGCATAGTATAGCGTTCAGCCAGAACACCGTTATCACCACCGTGGATAGCGTGGCATAGATATCGGGATAATCCCATCGCCACACCTTGGCGAAGAGGTACGAGATTACAAACCCGATAACGATAAGCACCGGGATATCCAGAATACAGAGACTCACTTACAACCACCCCCTGTCTTTGCACCAAGTGATGTAATCCCAGAGACCCCTGCGGGGGTCCTGGTAGATGAACTCGAACCCGAGGTCCTTTATCTTCTGGTTAGAGAACTCGTAGTGGTGGGTCATGTACTCAATCATTGGAACGTCTATCTTGGGCCTTGCCCCCTTGGACCGCGCCCTGCGGTCCAGCCAGCGGACGTACTTGAGGCCGATGCCGGCGCCTGCCTTGTACAGCGGCCACCAAACGGGCACCCTCCCCCAGCGCTCCATCCCAAGCGCGCCGCAGAGGAACTCCATCAGCTCGACCTGTGGGATGC
The DNA here is from genome assembly GCA_018894655.1 of Actinomycetota bacterium. GTDB lineage: Bacteria > Actinomycetota > Geothermincolia > Fen-727 > Anoxymicrobiaceae > JAHIPE01. The sequence continues at coordinate 20,685 of JAHIPE010000129.1, read as the reverse complement.
AATCGCTCAAGACGTTGTACGCCTCCCCTTCGGCCTGGTCGCGCTCGGCGACGTAGAGGGCGGCCCTGGTGAGATCCTTGACGTGGACCGAAGGGAACGTGAGGTTGTACTTCTTCGGGAACAGTGAGATAACCACCCCGGTACCCATCTTCTCCAACGCGTAGAGGATGTGATAGACCCCGTAGGTGTGTCGCGGGCCGTAGATGGGCCCGGGGCGCACCACGGTAAGCGGCAGTCCGTGCTCGGCGTGAAGCTCCCACATCACCTCCTCCTGCGCCGCCTTCGACTTGCAGTAGAGGTTGGAAGGGTTGTGCGGGGCGTCCTCGTCTATCGAATGGTGGTCCTGGTCCCCGTACACGCCCTCGGTGCTCCACAGTATGAACCTGCCGACCCCGGCCTCCGCCGCCACCTCGCCAAGGTTCCTCGCCCCGGTTACGTTCACCCGGGAGAGTTCATCCCACTGGGCGAAGTAATCGTATAGAGAGGCCACGTGAAACACCACATCGTAGTGCTGGTCGAACAATGGAAGCAGGCTCTCCTTATCGGTCAGGTCCGCGGTTACGAACCGGGAGGCCGTCCGCTCCGAGTAGCCCTCGAAGTAGCTGGGGTGGAGGTCCCCCTCCTCGCAGTAGTAGGAGCCGCGCTCCTCCCGCCTGATGTCGGTGGCCACCACCTCCCATCCCTGGCTGAAGAGGTACTCGACCATGTGCGTTCCGGTGAAACCGTTGGCGCCGGTTACCAACGCTCTCTTCCCCATCAGACCACCCCCATCTTGCTGAATGCTGTTTTCCCTTGTAGCCCGGCGCCACGGGACCATTATACCTCCAGTACTCAATGGTTTGACCGTCCCGGCGAGAACATAAAGTATTCCAGGTCACGGGTTAACAGACAGCGAGAATGGGCACCCACGTAAAAACGCAAGATGGGGTCAGGCACAAACGCAACATTTATGCCAATATCTGGAAAAAGCAATAACGGGTCACCTGTGCTTGGGCCAGACCCATTTTTGGAAGGGGTTTGTGGCGTGCGCGGTTCCACTAATATATTATCTTGAAGTCAGTCTATTATGAAGCAGGCCTGCCCTGAAGGCTTCTTGGTGCATTGAAAGGAGATCTTAATGAAAGTCGATGTTGTGACCGGCGCTTGTGGTTTTTCCGGCAACTACCTGGTGAAGCAGCTCCTGGAGAAGGGGAGAAATGTAAGGGCCACCGACCTGGAGGGGGCCTACGACGACCCGAAGGCGGTGGAGTTGCGGGAGATACTCGACGTCGATTACGCCAGGGATGGGGTGGAGTGGGTCCCCACCGACCTGACCAGGAAGGAAACGCTGGAGCCCCTGTTCGAGGGAGACATGGGTTGCCTGTTTCACACCGCCTCACTCTACGACTACTCCGCCCCGTGGGACATGCTGGAGAAGGTCAACATCAACGGGGTCACCAACCTCCTGGACGCGGCGGTGGAGGGAGGCGTGGAGAGGATGATTCACTGGTCCACCTGCGGGGTCTACGGCCACTCCTACTTCCCGGGTTCACACCTCGATGGCCGCCCCCACCGCCCCATGATCGAATCCCTGTGGAACATCGTTGTAAGGCCCTGGCAGGAGAACGGGAATTACCGGCGGCCGGAGAGGCACCCCACCAACCAGCCGATGACCGAGGACCGCTCAAACCCGAAGAACACCGAAGGCGACATCCCCGAGGGGACCTACTTCTCGAACGAGTACGGCCGGTCGAAGTGGATCCAGGAGAAGATAGTCTGGAGATACCACCGGGAGAAGGGCCTGCCGGTAACCGTGGTAAGGCCCTCGCCCATCTACGGCCCCGGCTCGGAGTACGGGGTCACCGGTCTACTGATAGAGCTCTCGGAGGGGGTCCTGGCGGTGTACCCCGCTGCCAGCAAGTTCCTCATCTTCGGGGGCAACGTGCACGCCCGCGACGTAGCCCGGGCGACGGTATTCCTCTCAGAGAAACCGGAGAGCATCGGGGAGGACTACAACCTCGCCGACGGCTACATCATCACCCACCGCGAGGCGATAGAGTACGCCACCCAGCTCATGGGAAGGAGAGTCCACTTCATCCCGGGCATGCCGCTCATCCTGTGGCAGAAGGTGGTGATGGCGGTGGGCAGGCTGGCCCTCTGGTTCGAGCAGAACTACCCCTCCTACACCCGGAGCCGGATACTGGACATGGGGCAGCTCAACTACTTGACCATGGGCATCTGGGTGTACAACAAGAAGATAAGGGACCTGGGGTTCGAGTTCGAGTACGCCGACTTCAAGAAAGGCCTGGAGGACACCGTGGCCTGGCTCATCCTGAACGGGAAGATCAAGTAGGGCGGGTCGGGGATCCCCACCTTGGTCCTCCCCCTCAGAACCCCCCATCCCAACCTTCCCCCCAGCGGGGGGAAGGGGCAGAGGGGGAGGATGCCGAACGCAACATCGGTGCCAGGCACCAACGCAACATTTATACCAGTCTTTGGCAAAATGCGAAATGCCGTTTGTGTCAGTACGGTCTCTATACCGACGCAGTTCCCCGATAATCGTTTACAATAACCCCTGTCGAACGAATATTGGAGCCCGGCATGCTGGACACTGTCACTGAAATCCCCCTTCGATCCTGGAGGAGCGGGGCGAGGTAACCGAGGAGATGCGCGACGGGGTGAGCTGCTACCACGCCTTGTAGCTGATTGCGGTCGCGGGCATTAGATAATAGTTAACATCACGCGCCGGACAATAGATAATAGTAGGTAACCGGGAAAGGCCCGGCCCCGAGAGTGAGTGTGATATGCACAGGCTAGTCTTTATCCGCCACGGCGAGAGCACATGGAACAAGGAGAACGTCTTCACCGGGTGGATCGATGTCGACCTATCGGAGAAGGGCGCCCGGGAAGCGTACCAGGCGGGGGAGGTCCTGAAGGAGAACGGCTTTGTCTTCGACGTCGCCTTCACCTCCGTCCTGAAGCGCGCTATACGTACGCTCTGGATAGTCCTGGATGTCCTGGACCTCATGTGGATACCGGTGCACAGGAGCTGGCGGTTGAACGAGCGTCACTACGGCGCCCTGCAGGGTCAAAACAAGGCCGAGACCGCGAAAGAGGTGGGGGATGAGCAGGTGCTCATGTGGAGGCGTAGCTACACGGTGCGCCCGCCCTTGCTCGAGCCCGGTGACCCTCGCTGCTCAGGGGGCGACCCGAAGTACCGCGAGGTCCCGCCGGAGGATGTGCCCCTGGGGGAGTGCCTGGAGGACACGGTGGGGCGGGTGCTCCCCTACTGGCACGACAACATCGCCCCGCTGATTGAGAAAGGGGAGAAGGTGCTGGTGGTTGCCCACGGCAACAGCCTGCGGGCGCTGGTGAAGTATCTGGATCACATGAGCGACGAGGAGGTCATCGGCCTGAACATCCCCACCGGGGTTCCGTTAGTATATGAACTGGACGATGCGCTGCGGCCTGTCTCCAAGTATTACCTCGAGGAGAGCTAAGCGACTCGATGGTTAGAGGTGAAGAAGCGACAACGCGAAGCGGGGTGTTGGCGATGCCAGAGAACATAAGAGAGCTACTTGGTGACGAGGCGGACGCTCTCCTGGAATACGAGTGCAAGTTTCCCGGGGAGCAGCTGCACCTGCCGGGGCCGGATTTCATAGACCGGGTACTGATGCCGTCCGACAGGGGACCCGGGGTGCTTCGCAACCTGCAGGCCATCTTCGGCCACGGTCGCCTTGCGAGGACCGGCTACCTGTCGCTCCTTCCGGTGGACCAGGGCATCGAGCACACCGCGGGGGCCTCGTTCGCGCCCAACCCCATCTACTTCGACCCCGAGAACATCTGCAGGCTCGCCGTCGAGGGGGGCTGCAACGGGGTGGCGTCGACGCTCGGGGTCCTGGGCTCTGTGGCCAGGAGGTACGCCCACCGCATCCCGTTCATCGTGAAGCTGAACCACAACGAACTGCTCACCTACCCCAACAAGTACGACCAGGTCCCGTTCGCGTCGGTCAAACAGGCGTTCGAGCTGGGGGCGGTGGCGGTGGGGGCGTCCATCTACTTCGGCTCCACCGAGAGCACCCGGCAACTCCGCGAGGTCTCGGAGGCGTTCCAGCACGCCCACCAGCTGGGAATGGCCACGGTCCTGTGGGCTTACCTGCGCAACCCGGCGTTCAAGACCCCGGAGAACGACTACCACACCGCCGCCGACCTCACAGGTCAGGCGAACCACCTGGGGGCCACCATAGAGGCCGACATCGTGAAGCAGAAGCAGCCCACTACCAACGGCGGCTTCACCGCCATCAAGTTCGGCAAGACCAACGAGAAGATGTACACGGAACTGACCACCGACAACCCTATCGACCTTACCCGCTACCAGTTGATAAACCTCTACATGGGGCGGGTGGGGCTCATCAACTCCGGCGGCGCATCGACCGGTGCGGGCGACCTCGCGGAAGCCGTTCGGACCGCGGTCATCAACAAGCGGGCAGGCGGCATGGGCCTGATATCGGGGAGAAAAGCGTTCCAGAAACCGATGGCGGACGGCGTTGCCCTGCTGAACGCCATCCAGGACGTGTACCTGTCCGATGAGGTCACGGTCGCCTGACAACCCCGCGTGCGGGGGACATGGGGTTAGAGGCAGACCCCTACGAGTCCAGAACCTGGCGGCGGTGGTAGAGGGCGGACATCGCGCTCACCGCACGCTCCGGGGTGGGATACATCGGGATCCAGTTGTCGGTGAGATAGGCAACCGCCTCGTCCTCCCTCCCCCAGAAAGAAGAGGCGACAATCGGCCTGCCATACTCCCGGGGAAGCTCCTTGAACCCCTGGATCAGGATGGAGGCCAGTTGGCCGGTCCCCATCTTCAGCGGGTTGTTTGAGGCGCCGTAGAAAGCGATCGAGCGGGGGTTGAACACCGTGTCAAGCCGTTTCAGGCGAGTCCTCCTTCTCGGCTACGCGAATCGCCCTCCAGCCTGTCCCCCAGCACCTGCTCAATTATCTCGTTCACGTCCTTCACCAGCAGGAACTCCATCTCGCCCTTCACGAACTCGGGCACTTCCTCCAGGTCCTTCTCGTTCTCCTCGGGCAGTATGACCCTCTTCACCCCCGCCCGGTGCGCGGCCAGGACCTTCTGCTTGATGCCGCCTACCGGCAGCACCTTGCCCCGGAGCGTTATCTCGCCCGTCATCGCGGTATCCTTCACCACCGGCCTGCCGGTTATTTCGGAAACCAGGGCCGCCGCCATCGTCACCCCCGCCGACGGGCCATCCTTGGGTATGGCGCCTGCGGGAACATGTATGTGCAGGTCGTTCTTCTCGAAGAACTCGTCGTCGATCCCCAGCCGCTGCGCGTTGGCCCGTGCGTAGGTGACCGCGGCCTTCGCCGACTCCTGCATCACATCTCCAAGCTTGCCGGTGAGGCTGAGCTTTCCTTTTCCCGGGAACGACTCAACCTCCACGAACAGCACGTCGCCCCCGAACTCGGTCCAGGCAAGCCCGGTGGAGACACCCACCTCGTCCTCCTGCTCGATGACCTCCTGCCGGAACTCTATCGGGCCCAGCAAGTCGTGCAGGTCGTCCCCGGTGACCTCGAACGGCCCCTTCTCGCCCTCCGCCACCTTGCGGGCTGTCTTACGGCATATAGCGGCTATCTCGCGCTCCAGGTTGCGGACGCCCGCCTCCCGGGTGTAGTTCAGGATGATGCCTCGAAGCGCGCTCTCGTCGATCTTGAGGTTTGCCTCCTCCAAACCGTGCTCCTCCAGCTGGCGGGGAGTGAGGAACTGCTGGGCGATCTTCACCTTCTCCGGCTCGGTGTAGCCGGATAGCTCCAGCACCTCCATGCGGTCAAGCAACGCCGGCGGGACTGTGAACAGGACGTTCGCGGTAGTTATGAACATCACCTTCGAGAGGTCGAACTGGACGTCCAGGTAATGGTCGCTGAATGTGTTGTTCTGCTCCGGGTCGAGCACCTCGAGCAGGGCGGCGGCGGGGTCGCCCCTGAAGTCCACGCCCATCTTGTCCACCTCGTCGAGCATGAACACCGGGTTGTTGGTTCCCGCCTTCCGGAGTCCCTGGATAACGCGTCCGGGGAGCGCCCCCACGTAGGTGCGCCGGTGCCCCCTTATCTCCGCCTCGTCCCTGACCCCGCCCAGCGATATCCGGTGGAACTTGCGTCCAAGCGCCCTGGCTATCGACTTGCCCAGCGACGTCTTGCCCACCCCGGGAGGGCCGACGAAGCAGAGGATCGGACCCTTGGTGTCCTCCTTGATGTTCCGGACGGCCAGGTACTCCACTATCCGGTCCTTGACCTTCTCCAGGCCGTAATGGTCCTCGTCCAGTATGGTGGCCGCTCGCTTGACGTCCAGGCTGTCCTCGGTGCTCACGTTCCAGGGAAGGCTCACCATCCAGTCCAGGTAGGTGCGGGCCACGGTATACTCCGCCGCCGCCGCCGGCATCTTTGCCAGGCGGTCTAGCTCCCTCTCCGACTCCTTCCGGGCCTCCTCGGACATCCCCGATTCATCGATCGCCTCACTGAGCTCGTTTATCTCCGTGGTCCTATCGTCGACCTCACCCAGCTCCTTCTGTATTGCCTTCAACTGCTCGCGGAGGAAGAACTCGCGCTGTCCCTTGGAGAGCTCCGATTGGACCTGGTCCTGTATCTTGCTCCCTATCTCCAGCACCTCGACCTCGTGGTTGAGGAACACCGTCAGATCCCTCAACCGCTCCTTCACGTCCAGCTCCTCCAGGAGCTCCTGCTTCTGGGCGGTGTCAAGGTTTATGTTAGCGGCAAGGAAGTCGGACAGGTCGTTGGGGTCGTTGACGTTTATCGCGGCGGCGAATATCTCGTCGGGGAGGTAAGGCGCCAGGTTGACGATCTTGCGGAAGAGGTTCAGCGCGTTACGTGCCAGCCCCTCCAGCTCCACGGTGTCATCTATCCTGTCGCCCAAGCGCTCGACCTTCGCCTTGAGGTACGGCTCGGTCTGTGTGAACTCCTCCACCCGCATCCTGGCGATTCCCTGCACCAGGAGCTGCATCTTGCCGTCGGGTAGCTTGAACATGCGCGCCACCGCCACCGCGGACCCTATATCGTAGAGGTTCTCCGGGTCGAAGGACTCCACTTCATCCTTGGTGGTAACGATTCCCACGATCCGGTCCCCGGCCAGGGCGTCGTCAATCAGCTTAATGAGGCTCTCCTCTGTGACCAGGAGCGGCGCCACGATATGTGGGTATATCACCGTGTCCGCAAGCGGCATTATGGGTAACTCTTCGGCGATCTCTATCTTCTCAACCGGGGTTGGGGACTCCTTGTCCTGCCGCGTGGCGTCAACGCCGAGCTTGATGATGGTCGCCTCGTCATCCGCTTCCGGCTCGTCACCGAAGCCCATCTCCCACCACTCTCCGGAAGAGCCGCTACTCGGTGGAAACATCCACTTCCACCTCCCTGGGCGGCTCCGGGGATACCTTGGGAAGCCTGATCTCGAGAAAGCCGTCATCGTAGTCCGCCTTCGCCCTCTCGGCGTCGACCTTTGCCGGCAGTACGAGCACCCTCTCGAACGTACCGTAGCTTATCTCCATCTGGCGGTAGTTCCTTCGTGTGGCGCTCTCCGGCTCCCGCCTGATCCCGCTTATCACCAGGCTATTACCCTCCACCGCGATGTCTATATTCTCGGAGGCCACGCCGGCGATATCGGCCACCACGATTACCTCGTCCTTGGTCTCCGAGACGTCGCAGCGGGGCTTCCAGGCCTTCTCGAAGAAGAACACGGGCCTCTTCCAGCGCTCAAGGTGCTCGAAGAACCTCTCCATCTCCTTCTTTATTTCATCCGGGCCCGCAAGCCTTGTTCTTTCCTCTGAGTCCATTGTGCCTTCGCCTTTCCCGCCCGGCGCCAACGCCTCAAGGCCCCCTGTAGTCAGAGCCCAGCACCACGACCACGTCCACAACATACTCCAATGTGATCCCGCTGCTTTCCTCCAGGAGCGGCTCCTTCACCCCCGCAAGGTCTGCCGCCACAACCCCCGCCTTGGAACTGTCGTCGTCGGCATAGTATATCGTAGTCCTTGTATACCTGCTCCCGGAGTTACCGGTCTTAACCCCAGTGAAACCGGCCTTCTCCAGCTCTCCCGCCACCGATGCGGCAAGCCCGGTCTTGCCCGCCCCGTTTAGCACCGCCACGGTGATCTTCGCCTTTTCCGATTTGCCGGTGCTCGGCTCTCCCTCGTCCACGGCGACCTCCGACTCCGCCTCGAACGTTGTGAGTAGCTCCTGGAACCTGTCCGTGTCCACAACATAGTACCAGGCGCCTCCCATCACCCTGGCATCTCCAGGCGCGGTTACCATCTGGAGCCCGTCGTCACCCGCACCCTGGAGCCTTCGCCCCAGCGACAGCATCTCCATGAACGTGAGGTCTGTCTTGACGTTTCGTGACGCTACGTCAACCAGGTTCTTAACCTTGAAAGGGTTTCGTTGCCGCGAGACCGTGGACAGCATCGCCTGGAGGAACATGCGCTGGTTCTTGACGCGGTCCAGGTCTCCCGCCGGAACCGCGTTGATGTCGTGCCTGGCCCTCACCAGTGACAGCGCCTGTTCCCCGTTGAGCACCACGTCTCCAGCCGGAACGTCGCCGGCGTACTTGTCGTGGATGGCGACCTCCATGTGCATCGGAACCCCGCCGACCGCGTCCACTATGTGCTTGAACCCCTCGAAGTCGATAACCACGAAATGGTTTATGTCCAGCCCGGTGAAATCCTTCACCGTCTTTATCATGAGCTCGGGGCCACCCAGAGCGTACGCCGCGTTCATCTTGCTGTAGCCGCTCTGGCCGGGGATCTTGCAGCGAGTGTCCCTGGGGATCGATATCACCGCCGCCTTCTTGGTGTCCGGGTCAACGCTTACCAGCATGATTATGTCCGCGCGGCTCTGGCCCTCCTCGCCTGCCACGCTACCACTGTCGACGCCCATCACCAGCGTGGTATTCGGCTGGCCCTTCTGCTTGGGGTCCAGCGCCTCTTCCACCCCCGGCACGCGCATCTCGGACTCCTTGGTCTTCAACCAGATGTAACCGAGGATGAACGTTGCGGTCAGTATGATAGCGAGCGCGAGTGCGCCCCACTTCAGTACGGAGGTCCAGCGGATTTTCCGCTTTCGGTAGATCGTCGGCTGGTCGCCGTCCAGGTAGAGCTCCGGCTCTTCGTTTCCCGCGTGCCTTCTCATCGTTAATCCCCCATGTCAAGCGCGGGGGCATTCTACCCGTTCCAGGCAAGCCCCAGTCTACAACAACTAAGTGCCGCGTTCCATAAATACGGTTACGCACCGAGAGCGCCCCCGCGCCGCTCCGGCAAGGCGCGCGACCGAGCTGTACTCCGTGAGTACCGCGAGGGAGCGGAACGCAGCAGGTGCGGACGCATCGGCGCTCGAATGCCAGCGTATTTATGGAGCGGGGTACTAAGCCGCCAGTTGAACTCCGGTGCCGTTTACCTCCCGGTTCTGGTACTATGTTTGAAATCGGGAGGCCTTGTGTGAAATATCCGGAATCTCTGCTTTCCAGTGACGAGACAGTACTATTTGACGTCCATCACCACCCGGTGGTTCTGTGGTGGCCGGTGTTCCTGACCTTCCCGTTTGTGGCCCTGTGGATTACGCTTCTGTTCACCGGCAGTATCTTCCGCGGGGGGGCGGCGCTCATCGCCGGCTTCGCGGTGCTGGCCGCCCTGGCGGGGTTCCTGGCATGGAGGGCCCTGTGTCGCTCGCATGCCAACCTGGTGCTTACCAACCACCGGCTGATATACTGTGTCGGCGTCTTCACCCGGCACTCGCGGGAGATCCCCATCAGGGCGATAACCGACGTCTCGTCCTCACAACTGGTCCTGGGACGGATCTTCGGGTATGGGGACCTTGTGATTGAATCGGCAAGCGAGTACCAGAAAGCCCCTTACTTCAACCTCCCACGCCCCGAGGAGCTGAAACTGAGTATCCTGGAGCAGGTACGGGACACCGGCGAGGTTGCGGCAAGCGATGATATCTCTTCGGTTGCCGAGAAGGTGGCCCTGGCGGTAACCAGGGTTCAGCCGACCCAGGAAATCGCCGCCCTGCCCCCTGAGCGCCCGCCGCTCTACTCCGAGATAGTCGACCAGATCGAGAGGCTCGACCGGTTAAGGGGGAAGGGTTCGTTGAGCGACGAGGAGTTCCGAAAGGCGAAGGAGTCCCTCTTGGACCGGCTGAACAAGGAGCAACCGTAGTGATACCCGATTACCATATACACACCGCGATGTGCGGCCACGCCCGGGGGGGCATGGAGGAACTGGTGCGGAAGGCGATAGACAAGGGTTTCACCGAGATAGGTATCGCCGACCACCTGCCGCTCCTCTACACCGACGACCGCGTCCTTTCCATGGCCCCCCACGAGCTTCCCCGGTACGTCGAGAGCGTGCTGGAACTTAAGGAGAGGTACTCGGGCCGCATCGATATCCGCCTTGGGATCGAGGCCGACTACCACCCCCACACCATGGAGGAGCGCCTCCAGATGCTCGACACCTACCCGTTCGACTTCATCATCGGCTCGGTCCACATCATCGGTGACTGGATCTTCGACGACCCCCGATACGTGGATTGTTACCGGGAGATAGACCTGGACGGCTTCTACCTCGAGTACATGCGGGCCGAGGAAGAGATGGTTTCAACCAGGCTGTTCGATATCGTGGGCCACCCCGACCTGGTCAAGAAGTTCGGCGACCGCGCGCAGGCGGACCTGGCCCCCGCATACCGTGATCTCCTGGTGAAGATAAAGGAGGCCGGGGCCTGCTACGAGATAAACACCGCGGGCCTTCGCTGGCCGGTTGGCGAGATGTACCCGGAGCCGTCGTTCGTCCACCTGGGAGCGGAACTGGGTGTTCCGGTCACCGTGGGGTCCGACTCCCACTGCCCCGAGGACATCGGGCGCGACTTCGACCACGCGATAGCGCTGCTCCGCCAGGCCGGCTACGGGGAAACCGCGTGGTTCAAGGGACGCGAGATGAGCCTGCGGCCATTACCGTTGATGTAGACGACTATTCCTCTTGCCCAGCTCAATACTTTCCACCGTGTTCACTCACGCCACACATTGTTACGTTTTCGTTGTCTCGTAACTGTTGACTCGGAAAGCCCCCGTATTGTTACCCTTAGAACCAGAAGGGTAACAATGGAGTGATTATGGGCGATAACGGCACAATCAGGTTCCTCGAGCCAGCGGAGGTCCAGGCGATCCTCGAGGCCCCCTCCCTACTTTCACTAACCGGCCTCCGCAACCGGTGCATCATGGGGATCATGTACGAGGGCGGCCTGCGGATCTCCGAGGCCCTGGCGCTCAAGCCCAGGGACGTCTCCCTCGAGGACAAGAGGGTGGAGGTCCTCCGGGGGAAGGGCCACCGATACCGTACCGTCTACTACCGATCAGACGACCTGGCTATCCTGCTCGAGCGGTGGAAGGCCAGGAGGCCCCCAGGCGACTATCTGTTCCCGGTAGTCAAGGGGGCCAACAAAGGGGGCCACCTTTCCCCCTGGGCGTTCCGCAAAACTTTCAGAGGGTACGTATATCGGGCCGGTCTGGACCCCGGGACCGTGACCCCCCACGTCCTACGTCACACCTGCGCCACCGAGCTCCTGCGCCGCGGGACAAACCTCCGGGTGATACAGGAAGCCCTGGGCCACAAGAACATCTCCACCACGCAGATCTACACCCACGTCGTCAACGAGGACGTCCGGCGGGCGATGAGAGAGCCGCAACCAGGTCCGAGGCCCGTATAGTCCCCCGAGCGCCGGGTATTTGTCACTCTGCGGTTGCATTGGCCGGGAAGCCTCGGACCGTCTGAGGGCATTTCAGGGCTTCAAGAGAAAAGGGGGAGTTATGGACTACGGGGAAAGGTTCGAGCTATCGACTGAGCACGCGGCGAGCTCTTACGGGCAGCCCGTCGTGGTCGACAGGGAGACGGGGGAGGCGATCGGGGCGGCGGACCTAGTGGAGGTCGACGGCCGGTACGTCTCCGGCGCGGAGATCATGAAAGCGATCGAGGACGCATAAAGACGGGTCCCTGCCCGGATATATCCTACCACGTCCCGGGGACACAAAACAGGCGCAACCTGACACACCAGGAACTCTTACACCTGGTCGACCTGGTGGATAAGCGGCGGCAGAGGGGCGGCGGTGGGGTCTTAGAGCCTCTACCCGGCTAAATCCGCCGCATTATCGGTAAAACGCGCAATCGCTCGTGGTTATCTCTTAAACTCCTGTTAATGCGGATCTTAGTAGACGGGATCCGGCTTGGACTCCATCTCCCTGTCCAGCGCTTCCCGGGTCTGCAGGTCAATGGTCCATTCGTTCAGTATTTTCCGGGTTGCCGCCTCATCAAGCTTCTGAATCTCCTCGGGAATGACAGTTACAAAGTCGGGCGGTTTTGCAAGGACACGGGCAGTACCTTTCTCAAACGGCTCAACATTGGGCTCGTCAAAAGGCGGTTCGCTCACGTTCAGCAGCTTCACGTCCTCGAGCACCCAACCGTCACCCTTGCGCTTAAAAGTGTAGAAGCGCTCACATCCATCGACAAGATAGCGTATGGAAGGCTCAGTATCGGTCCCCGGCAAGAGATGGTTGTAATAGGTCCTATTATAGATACGCAGAGTCACCTCATCGCCTTGCTGATCGATGTCCAACACCCTGGTGAACATGCGGAAATCATCAGATCTGGGGTCGCGTCCCCCGGCTTTCAGCTTCTCAACGTCTTCCCTCTGGCGGGCGGCGAGTCCCGGTGACATCTCAGACGGGTCGATCACTGGAGCGCCGGCTACGTTCGGATTGCTGTCAGGATCGGGTGCGAAGAAGAAGTTGACACGGGCCCTCTCGTTCAAGTATTCGTGCACCAGTGTCTTCATCTCCGCGAGATCATCTACGGAGATGGTGACTTTTGGCCTGTGCGTTCTTCTAACTGCAACAAGGACTCCCACAAGCGCGAGCAGGCCAAGTGCCGCTATTGTGAAAGCCGTGATGGCGATTTTCTTCTTTGAGGGCAACTTCATTTTAGACACACCGGCGTGGCGTGCAACCGAGAGCCGGTCGAGGTGAACGATCATGACTTCCGTTCCACAGCCGAGGGTATTGCTGTCCCCTACGGCCTTTACGACGTCCAGGCCAATCGCGGTTTTGTGTTCGTCGGCATGTCGGCATGAGTTACGTTAGTTGCAAAGTTGTGTCCAAGGAACCGGGTGCGGTACAGGGCGCCATGCAGCTCTATAAGCAGAATGTAGTCAAATCCGTCAAGTCTTAGTACATCGAGTTTGCGATATCCAACAGCTGCTGTCCGCTGTAGCCCAACTTCCATGCACTCATAAAGTACCTGACACCGTTCTCCCACCACTGCAGCTGGGGAGGGAGTTTGTAGGGCGTCGCGCCCCCAGAAGTCCATTCCGGACGCAACATTCCTTGAAATCCAGCAACCTTGACAAGGGTCGCCTCAGAACCTATTATTTCATCTGCCGGTTTTCCGTTAAAAGTCGGGCCGGCTGCCTCGGCCTCGAAATCCGGCTTTTCCTTGCATGCTTCCTCGTCTATGATAATGCAGTTTGTGAAATGCAGGCCCAGTTGCGGGTTCGCGCCAAGTTGCGGGCTCTCTGAAGCGGAAATATACGGGTAGATACCCATTAGCTTCCCCGTGAGTTTGGTGTTTTTAGGCAGCCTCACTGAGATGCCTGTCTTGGTTTTGGCTTCTGAAGCGCTAACTGCCGGGATCGATGGGATCGGTCGTCTGCCCGCCTGAATATTTCGTATGTATGAGTCGTAGCAGACGCTGGGGCTGATAGCGGAAGGTGAGGATTCACTCATTGCCAAAGATGGCGTCGTTGCAGGGACATTCTTGGATACCGGTCCAGTACATCCGGCCGCAGTGGCGAACAGGATCGCCGCTAACGCGCACATGACCAAGATTCTGGTTGTCTTCATGGTTCCATCCTCCTATGTCTCGTAATCGCATCTATTTCTACAATCGTTAACCCCAACCCGGTCGAATCCGGCACCTTTGGGACGGTAACGACCCTACCCGTTCGAATCTGTAGAATGTATCGTTGTCACAAGAAAAATAAGGTCCCATGGTGTCCCAATTAGTGGGCCGGGTCCAGGGACTCCAAGCCGATCCGTTCCATTTCTCGCAGTAATCAAATTCGGCGTTGCCGCCACAGCGGTACCTCTCTCCACCAACGTGAGACCAGCCGCTACTAAACCCCGTATTATACACAACCCCCCGCCAGGTGTAGTCAATGTAGATGGCCCACCTGTTCGACTCGAGATGCCTGATTCGGTAGTGATGTTTTGTTCCAGGTGTGAACCAGTCTATGTACCACACATATTGTGGGCCGCTGTTATTAATAAAGGCCGCGAAATGGAGTGGGGCGCCGCTCTCCGTGCCCATCCACACCCAGCCGGTTTCTGCTTGGTACAACCTAGAGCCGATAGTGCGCGTAATATAACAAGAATTGATCTTGCCCTGTTGGCCAACCATCGTACTGTAGGATGGAGTCGTCATACCCGTACCGCTAGCAACCCAAGAGCTGGACCCATAAGTCCCGTTACCTCCGGTTTCGGAAACTTTGCCTGCCCACCAGCCAGGAATAGCAAGGGAGGTCGGTGCAGCAACAAAGAGTATGTAACCCGGAAAGTCAGGCTAGAAGAAAAGCCACTGATTTTCGCCGCATTGATTTCAGCTCCTTTGTTATTGAAACGCTTTGGCACGAGAGAAGTTACCCGGTATTCCTCATATGCCTCTTCCAACGCCGACATTCTATCACGTTCGCGCCTTTCAGGCATTGAGCTTATTGACCAGGGAAGCCCCCGTATTGTTACCTAAAGAACCAGAAGGGTAACAATAACCGCCCTCCCTGAATATCTGCTAAGGTCTTTCTAACGCTTTATCGTGGGGACCCACGTTTCTTAATATTATGGTCCCCTTTTCTTTGCTCCACTGCCAGGTGAACCTTATATCCATACTGACAGAGCTTTCCCAAACATTTTTCTTTCCCTGGACGGGTTTCGATCTGAGAGATGGGTGCCGGGGATTCTGTCTGAAGAGTTCAAGTTTCCGGTCCGTTGTTTTCCGGTCGTTTTCACAAAGAGACATGAATGCTTTCTTCCATCTTTCTGTGTACGCCAGCTTTACCAGTTCTCCATCTCCCCCCTCATGCCATCCGCCTTCATTTCGTATACCCTTCCGGCGGCTATGTCCTCGTCGGCCTCCCTTTCTCCCTTCTGCCACTCAGGAGTCCAGTACCATGCCTGGTCCCTGTCGATTGTTACCTGTGGCGTAAGGGTTACGGTCCCCGTTATTGTTGATATGGCAACACGCAACACATCGCCGGGTGATATGCCCGCTATCTTCCTTACGGCAGCAGGTATCGTAATGGTTCCCCTTTCGCCGACCTTTACGATCTCCTCCACGTCACCTGCCATTAGTCGCTTCCCCCCTTTTCTGCACCTGGCCCTTTTCTGTTATCCAGTATATCAGTAATACCGATATACTGCAATACCAATATCCTCTTTTTCTGCGTATTATTGTCTGCTGAGCCGGGGGAAGGTGTTTCTACCGCAGGGCCAGCCACCACACCAGGAACGTCACTACCGCCAGGGCCATGATCGCTGTCCACAGGTACGGCAACTCCCCGGCCGCGGCCGCCAATCCTGCGCGCCGCCGCTTGCTTCCCAGGGTGGCATCCCTCTCTATCTCACTCTTCAACCGGCACAAGGGGCAGTCCCGGTACTCCTCGTAGAGCCACTGTTCCGGGTCCAGGCCCATCGCCCCCGCCAGCTCTCCCGCCGAGCGGTAGCGGGCCAGCGGTTGCTCGTCGAGGCACCGGGCAAGCACCGGGCGAAGCTCCCCCAGGCCCTCCGGGACCACATTGCCCTGGGCCGCCAGGCGTGCCTCCGCCAGCCCGCCGGACAGCGCTATGAAGAACAGGCCCAGCGCGTAGACATCGGTCGCGGCGCTCACCCTCTGGCCCCGGGACTGCTCCGGCGCGAGGAAAAGGTCGTCGGCGGCCCCATGGGCGGGGAACTCCCTTGAGACGTATGAGAGCCCGAACTCGCCCACCTCCACGGTGCCGTCTCCGGCGACCCACACGCAGGTGAGATTCAGCCCCAAGTGCAGGACCCCCCACTGCCTGGCCGCCTCCACCGACACCAGCAGGTTCCGGAACATGTCGTCCGGCGTTTCTACCCCCTTCTCCTCAGCGAGGATATCACCAAGCAACGTTCCGCCCGGCATCGCCGTCACCAGGTACGGGCCCGCGGCCGCTTCTCCCCAGTCAAGGACCTGGAGGATCCCCGGGTGGTCAAGCCTCGCCCAGGCCTGGATCTCGGCGCAGGCAAGCTCCCAGGCGCCGGTGTCGGCCCCCAGCCCGGCCGGGAACCTGCGGAAGAGGACCTCCCGGTCATGCGGCGCGTAACGGGCGCGGTAGAGCTCGCCCCAGGTGTCCGCCGCCAGGGACTCCTCTAACAGGTAGCCTTCGTCTTCGAACAAGCGAGTTATATCTTCCATGGTAGCTTGAGCTTATCATAAAGCAATGCAAGCAACGAGTCAACGGCTGACTGAGAGTCCCGGCTCAAGGCGCGTAGGCGGTCCGCAAACGGGGGTTGCAGCTCAAGGGGCGTTGGCTGGTTGCCGCTAGATGCCTTCCTTCGGGACATCCTGGCGCTGGTGGCTGTAGCACTCGGTGGAGAGGTACCGGTCACCCCTGTCGGGGAATATGACCACGATGGTCCCGCTGTTCATCTTCGTGGCCTGGTGGCACGCCTCGCACATGGCCGCGCCGCTGGAGATCCCCACGAAGAGCCCCTCGTTGTGGACCAGCTCGCGCGCCATCCTGAACGCGGACCTGTCGTCCACGTTCATCTTCTCATCGAGCACCGAGATGTCGAAGATGGGAGGCATGAACTCCTCGAGGTTGCGGAGGCCCTGTATGTGAGAGCCGACGAACGGCTCCACGCCGACCACCCTCACCCGCGGGTTGCTCTCCCGAACCCTGCGGGAGGTCCCCATGATCGTTCCCCCGGTTCCTATCCCCGCCACCAGCACGTCCACCTCGTCGGTCTGCTCGAGTATCTCCCGCCCGGTACCCTCGTAGTGCGCAACTACGTTATCGGAGTTGGCGAACTGGTTAGGGGAGTAGTAGGACGGGTCCTCCGCCATCAGCCGCACCAGCTCGATGGCCCCGCTCATCCCATCATCCCCCGGCGTCAGCACCAGCTCGGCGCCGAACGCCTTCAATACCTGCTGCCGCTCCACGCTCATCGTCTCGGGCATCACTATCTTCAGCTTGTAACCCTTCACCGAGGCGACCATGGCGAGACCTATCCCGGTGTTCCCGCTGGTGGGCTCCAGGATGGTCATGTCGCGGGTGAGCTCTCCCCTTCTCTCCGCGCCCTCCACCATGTATAGGGCGATACGGTCCTTGACCGAGCTGCAGGGGTTGAACCCCTCCAGCTTTGCGAGGATCCTCACATTGGGGTTGGTGTTGGTTCCCACGGTCTCAACCACCGGCGTGTTGCCTATAAGGCTCAAAACATTCGTTTGCCTGTCCGCGCTCGCCAACGATTACCTCCCGTCAGAAACTAGCCCGGCAATTATACCAGACAGCGGGAAACGGTCCCGGCTCCGCCGCCATATGATATATTCAACCGCAAAGCCGAAACACCTGAGAAGGGGAACTATGAGCCAGAAAAAGGTTGGGCTATCAGAGTCACTGGTCATCAACGCCGGCCCGGACGCCATCAAGGAGGCGCTGCTCGACTTCGAGAGCTACCCCGATTGGATGTCCGGGGTCGACGAGATCGAGATCGTCAAGCGCGACAAGAAAGGGCGGGGCACCGAGGTGCGGTACGTGGTGGACGCGGTGATGATCAAGATCCGCTACGTGCTCAAGTACTCCTACAAGGAGAACCTTATAGAGATCGGTTACATCGAGGGAGACCTCGAGGACTGCAACGCCTCTTACGAGTTCGAGCCCCTGGATGATGACCGCACCGAGGTCACCTACTACTTCGACGTGTCTTACTCCCTGCCCAAGGCGTTCCGGGGGCCGGTCGTGAAAAGGCTCCTCAAGCAGGTCGACAGGCGTGTAATGAAGTCCGCCCTCAAGGACGTCAAGAAACGGGTGGAGTCGCAGTAGGGGGAATCGACCGCTTCATGTCGCCAGATAAACCAGACGTTGCCTTGGTTCGTTGCGATAGCTACGACAGGAGCCTTATCGAGGAAAGCGTCGGCAGGGTAACAAACAGTTATCTGTTATGATGACATATGTGTAGTATCAGGATATTACATACACATGAAATTCTCCGCCCCGACCGAAATAGCTATACTGGTAGAGCATAGGTACCGGCTGGCTGGATTCGGCGTGGAATACATAGAGGCAGCGGTCATTTAGTTCTAATACATCGCTATGTGTTCGGTTATAGAGGAAGGCTAAAAAGCATGTCATGGGGTGGTGGTATGGTATGAATCGTGATAAGGCGTTAATCGAAAACCAAGATGAACGCCGGCTATCGCTCGCCGTGAGTTCCACGGAGAGGATAAACGGACGTGGAGGGGAGGTAAGACCCGCTTTAGACAGCGGGCGCACCCCGGAGAAGCGTCAATCAGGAGAGATGGCACATTTGTCATCATTCTGAGGAACGGCTTTCGGTCTGCTGGGTGGGCCTGAGAGGGTCGTCGCAACAACGGTGCCTGGCACCATTGGTGCGTTTTCAGTACCCCGGCGGGGGCGTTTCGGTCAGGGCGTCGAGCGGCGTTAGCGTCACGTACGTCTTGAACATCTGGTCCGCCCCGAGCCGGTAGGCGCGCTCCGTGTTCGCGGGCTCCTCGGCGTATTCCACGTCGAAGACCGGCTTGTCGGCTTGTCGCCACAGCGCCAGGGCATCCAGGTACTCATCGGTCAGGTCCCGGTCCACCGGAACGTCACCCTCGGTCTCGCCGGAGTCGGGGTCGCCGCCCCCGTCGTACCAGATGGCCTCCTGGGTTATACCGTCGAACAGGCCGACGTACTCGTGGATCGACCCCAGCTCAGCCGCGTTCTGGGCAATGAAGAGAAAGCCGGGTTTCTGCGAGCGTGCGTAGAGGGCAAGCTCGTCAACGAACCCGACCAGTTCATCGCGGGCGTCGAGCCCCTCGGCCCGAGCCGCGTCGGCCACCGGCTCGAACGAGTAGACCTCCAGCCAGTCCAGGTAAATGCCGTCGTAGCCGTCCTCGATGATACGGTCGATGGCCTCCTTCATTATCCCCTTCCACTCCTCGTCCCAGAACGCGACGGGATAGTTCTCGTCCCAACCGTCCGGGTCGGGAGCTACTATCCAGTCGGGGTTCCCAACCTTCCACCCGTCCCGCCAGTACCAGCGGTAGCTCTCGGCCTCACCCACGTCGATGTAACAGACCACTATCTTGTTGCCCCCGGTCGAGTTCTTGCTGCTCTTCAAGCGCGCGACCTCGCCTTTGCTGTCGTAGCCCTCCTCTCCCTTGACGCTCCTGGTCTGGTCTATCACCAGGAGGTCGTAGTGGGAATCGATTAGCTTCTGAAGGTCCCCGTACCAGCTCTGGTCCTGTATCTGGTAGGCGAAGAACCTGACGTCCTCCATGACGCCTTCGGGGGGATCGCTTCCAGGGGGGGAACAGGAGATAAGCCAGAGTGCCGGTACGCACAGAAGCGCCGCCACGATGATCAGCGCCAACCGGACCCTGGCACCTGCGCGCCTCATCGACAGAACCTCCACGCTCGAGCCGTAGCATACGCTCTTCTATTTCGAGGGGTACACCCGGTTGAGATAACCCTCCATCGCCTCGTTTACGACCTCCGGCTTCTCGAAGAGCGCCATGTGGCCGGCGCCGTGCACTACCTTCATCGTCGAGTTGGGCAGTCCCCTGGCCATCGTCTTCGCGTGGCGCACGTCGGCAAGCATGTCCGCGGTGCCCACCACTATCAGGGCAGGCGTGTCTATCTCTCCCAGGCGATCGGTCACGTTGAACTTCCTGAAGCTGTTGAGGCTCTTGCCGGTCACACGGTTAGGGACCTTGCAGCACTCCCTTCCGGTGATAACCCTCGCCTTCATTCCGGCAAGGGGGTAAGTCGCCGCGATACCGGCCACGACCGCCTTGACGGGCCTGGTCCCCAGGGGGCTGACGAGAACTGCAACGGATGCGAAGGCGCGCTGGAATATGTGCCCCGACAGGTACGAGGTCGTATCCAGAAGGATTATCCCTTTCACCAGTTCAGGGAAATCGAGCGCGAGTTGCATACCCACCATTCCGCCCATGCTGTGACCGGCAAAGACCGCTTTCTTCACCTTGAGCTTCTTCATCAGGCCGACGGTTATCTCCGCGAAGCTCTCCACGGAGTACTCGTCGCACTCGTCCGACCCCCCGTGCCCGGGGAAGTCTATTGCGATACACCGGTAGTCGCTTGAGAACCGCTTCACCTGCTCGAAGAAGAACGCCTTGTTCCCGGTCCAGCAATGAAGGAAGACCAGGGGAGGCCCCTCGCCTTTATCCTCATAACAAATGTTTACCTCTTTGACTTCAGTTAGAGGCATCTGCTTACTTCCTCTCTCCCGACCGGCCCGTACGGGAGATGTCCATCTCCCCGGAGCGGTCCAGTCTGAACTCGAGCCGGTGAACCTTTCCGTCGACCCGGCTGGCTGATATCCCCGTC
>JAHIPE010000128.1 GCA_018894655.1 Actinomycetota bacterium | reverse complement strand
GGTAGTTGGTAGGCCCCGGGAATCTCCCCCCGCTTGTACATATTCCAGGCGGTCCGGTATCCAATCCCCAGTTTCCTGGCGTAATCAGGTAGCTTCATGTGTATAAGATACTATATACTGCTACTAGATTCGATGATATCAGAGTCTGTTGCACAAATGGTCTGGCTGCCAATGAAGACACAACAAGTTGTGTGTATTAGTATTATCACTGTCATTATTATGCCAACATATTTGTCCGTGAGGGGTTTGTGCGATAGCCTCCAGGGTCGGAGAATTGAAGCAAGAGGTGCATTACCTGGCATGATTTATCAAGTAAAGGAATCCAGCAGGGTTGCCATGACGTGAGATGGGAATAAACTTAGGGATCGCGGAGTAATCCAGAGCGGAGAGGTGGAAGGAAAGCTCGCCGAGGAGAACAGGAGACAGTGTCAGATCGAGCCGAGGGGTAGCCTGTGAGGCATGCCGGCAACGCCTTGGGTTTCGGTTTCGATTGAAGGCGTAGGAAAGGTTCTGAAGCAGGTGGAAGCCCGTGAGCAAGGGGATCAGTGGTGATTCAAGCAAGAAAGGCACGCTGGCGGACTACTCTGCAAAGACACAGAGGGCAGTGACACCGGTGATGATGCGGGTAGAGGCGCGAGCGCAACCGGGGGGATGACTCTATAGGAAGAGAATGCAGATTCGTTGCGGGAGGTTAGAAGGGGAGATGAGATCCGGTTGTGGAGAGGAAGCAAGGCATGCAGGGCGAAGTGGAAGTGATGGGGCCGTGATAGAGGGGGTTGGATAAGAGGTATGGTCGCGAGCAGAAGGGGAGAGTACGCTGCCGGGGGGGAGACAAAGGGGTAAAAATGCAGACGCGGAATTGGTAATAAATGGTATTCTCATGATAAAGTTGAACTTTAGCTTTATAGAAACGTCAAGAAGCCGGTAATACGCAAGTTGAAAGAAGGGTGAGCGGTGGATCTTCTGGAAGAGGCGATGGAGAGGTACGAGATAGAGGAAAGAGATACTAAAAAGAAGAAGGTAGAGAGCTACATTAAGATGATGACGTTGAGGAGAAGGTGGGCAGGGCTTGTTTCCAAGTCGATGGCGGGAAAGCCAGAGGAGGCAATAGCGGATTCCATCGGGGTGATTGGTGCGATAGGTGGCACTGGGGGAAAGGCGGTAGTTGATATTGGAAGCGGAAGCGGGCTTCTGGGACTGGTGCTGGCTTTGATGTGCCCGGACTGGGAGGTGTCGCTGGTGGAGTCGTCTGGGAGGAAATGCGCGTTCCTGGCGGAGGCGAAGTCGGCGCTGGAACTGGGGAACGTAAGTGTATTGAGGGCAAGGGCGGAAAGCATCGTCGGAGCAAGGGAGTACGATGTAGCTGTAAGCAGGGCCGCCGGGACGATAACCAGGATGGCACCGGTAGCGCTTGGCCTGCTGAGAGGAGGCGGGAGGTATGTGGCGCTGAAACGGAGCGATATCGAGGCTGAGGTCGAGGAGGCGAAACCGCTGCTGCGTGAACTGGGGGGAGAGCTGGTGGGCATCATACACCCGGGGTTTCTACCCGACCGGGAGGCGCCGGGGAGGACATCGCTTGTAGTGATAGATAAGATGTAATAGTGATGAATAAGATGTAAGATACTGGGCGATGAACGAATTGGGGAGAACCGCCGTTGTTTGAAGAACCCGGAAGAGATGGAGGCGTACGCGCCAACGGAGGCAAGGCGCGGACCATCGCGGTAACCAACCAGAAGGGCGGGGTCGGAAAGACCACGACCGCGATAAACCTGAGCGCCTGCCTGGCGTCGCAGGGGCAGAGGGTGTTGATGGTGGACATGGACCCGCAGGGGAACGCCACCAGCGGCGTGGGAATAGAGAGGGCTGATATAAGCGAGTGCGTATACGACATCATGCTGGGCGGGGCCGATCCCCGGGGGGTTGTAAGGCCCGGGCCGTTGGAAGGGATGGAGGTGCTACCCTCCACACTCGACCTGGCGGCGGCGGAGATCGAACTCGCGGCGGAGCTTTCCCGGGAAATCCGGCTGAAGGCGGGCCTGGAACACCTGCAGGCTGGCTACGATTACATCGTAATTGACTGTCCCCCGGCACTGGGCTTGTTGACCATTAACAGCCTTGCCGCGGCAGACGAGACGCTTATCCCCTTACAGACGGAGTACTACGCGCTGGAGGGCCTTGTCTACCTGTTCAGGACGGTGCAGAGGGTCAAACTGCACGTTAACCCCGGGCTGTCGATAACAGGCGTCCTGCTGACGATGTTCGACGTCCGGACGAACCTCTCCCGAGACGTAGAGGTGGAGGTCAGGAGAGAGTACCCGCGTTTGACGATGCGGACGGTAATACCCAGGACGGTGCGGCTTTCCGAGGCGCCCGCGTACGGCAAGCCGATTATACTTTACGAGCCCTCCTCGAAGGGGGCATTGGCTTACACGGAACTGGCAAAGGAAGTGGTGCAAAGTGGCGAAGAGGGGCTTGGGCAAGGGGCTGGACGTGCTGATAGGTTCGGTGGCGTCGAAGGAGGGGCAGCGACTTGAAGAGATAGAGGTAAAGGACATAAGGCCTAACCCCAGGCAGCGTCGCAAGAGGTTCGACCAGGAGTCCCTGGAGGGGATGGCCCGGTCCATAGAGACGTTCGGCGTGGTGCAGCCGGTGATAGTCAGGCGTGTGGGGACGGAATACGAGCTCATCGCGGGGGAGAGAAGGTGGAGGGCGGCGGAGGAGGCCGGCCTCAAGAGTATCCCGGCGGTGATAAGGGACTCCACCGAGACCAATTCGCAGGAGATGGCCCTGGTCGAGAACCTGCACCGGGAAGACCTTAACGGGATAGAGGAGGCGGCCGCATACCAGCAACTGCTCGACGATTTCGCGATAACCCACGAGGAGCTATCGAGCAGGGTTGGGAAGAGCAGGGCCGCGATAACAAACACGATCAGGCTTCTTCAGCTCCCCCCGCACATCCAGAGGGAGCTGATAGAGGAAAATATAACAGGAGGACACGCACGCGCCCTCCTGGTGCTGCAGGACCGGCCGGAGCTTCAAGATAAGCTTTGCTCCCGGATCGTCAGGGAAGGGCTGTCGGTGCGCCAGGCGGAGGCGATGGCAGGATCTGCGAAGGTGGAAGAAGAACCGCCGCCCAAAACCCCGAGGGAGAAGGCGGAGGTGCCGGAGGAGGCGCAGTTAATATTCCGCCGGCTGGGGGAACTACTGGAGACGAGGGTCAAGGGGTCGTTCGGGAAAAGAAAAGGGAAGCTGGTCATCGAGTTCCAGAACATGGCGGACCTCGAGAGGATCTTTGATGAGATAGCCGGGACGGGGACGAAGCGGGAAGTATTGGT
>JAHIPE010000127.1 GCA_018894655.1 Actinomycetota bacterium | reverse complement strand
TTGAACCCCGGGCCGTTCGTCCTCATGGGGCCGCCAAAGGGCCTCCCCGTTGACGACGCCGGCGAGGTCACCGGGCTCGAAGGCTAGGCGTGTGTTCACTGGAGGATTGCGATGAAAGAGTGCAAGGAGTGCGGTTTTCCCCGCCGGATGTCCCGGTTCCTGGAGTGGCACGGCGACGGTACGGTGGTCGGGAGCGCCAGGCCCAGGATATCGACCATGTTCCTCCAGGTAGACGAATGGGAGACTATCTTTGAGGACCTTGCCGGCGCCATCGGCATGCCGGTGGACCGCATAGTCGTCGAGGCCCAGAAGAATATCGGAAAGGACCTCTACGGCATGGTGAGGTCCGTCTACCACGGCATCAATCTCAAGCGAATCCCCAGCAACCGCTTTCTCCGGCCCCAGTGGCTGGCAAGGTTCATCGTGTGGGGGATGAGAAGGGACCTGGCCAGGCTCGGCGCCGGGCGGCCCCGCGTCATCAGGTACAGGGCCGGGAAAACCCTGGTCCTGGGGTTCTCCAACCCCTGCATGGTGCCATTGATGGTGGGAAACTGCCTGGGGATCTACGAGTCCATCGAGAAGATGCCCGGCTCAGAGTCGGAGTACGGGCGGGAGAACGGCGACCTCATTATCCGCATGGCCCACGCCGATGAGAAGCCGGAGTCGGAGGGCCGCCTCTACCTTGAGGAGGTCGAACCGGGAACGGGCACCCTCTCCTACAACCTCTGCCCTCGCTGCGGGGTCCCGCTCCCTGTCGCCCGGGCGCTGGCGTGGGATATATCCCGTGGCATCATCAAGAACCGGATCAACGGGGAGCGGGAGGGGATGATAGCGGTCCAATCGGTCAACGCGATCCTGCGGGAGCTGGAGAAGGAGCTTGGCGGGGACGTCATCCGGATACTCTATAACGCACAGAAGAACTACTCGGGAAGAGACCTCCAAGACAAGACGTTCGAGGATCCCGGCACTTTCTGGGATAGTTACCTCACCAACATGGCGCTGCGCGGACTTGGCTACCCGGATATGTTCGAGAGGAACGAGGGCTCACTCTCAGTCGAGATAAGTACCGCTTACAACCAGGACCTCTACGCGGCCAGGCTGGCCGCCGGGCTGGAGAAGGTAACCGGCCGCGAGTCACGGATAGAGTGGGATCTTAGAGAGCGCCACCACGGCAGGTACACAATCACAACCGGGCCGTAGGCCCCGCGAGGCGGGCTTCAGGCCAAGGACGCGGGATGGATACCCCGGAAAACAATGAGCACGTCCGCGATGAATGCGTGGAGGACCTCGGTTTCTTTCACAGGATCCACGGTGACTGGATAGAGGTCGTCGCCGCGGTCCTCCTCGCCCTGGCGACCGTCGCGTCCCTGGCCTTCGTACGCCTTGAGCTGATGAAGCAGACCAAGGTCCCTACCCTGGTCCTGCTGGGCGACTCCTTCGACAAGAGAGAAAGGGTTCAGGCCTTCTAGCCACAACTCTTATTCTCGGCCACCGCTATAAGGCACTGACCCCACTGTTTGGCGGTTTTATCGGGGCTTCGGCTCCCTTCGCCCGACCTTCTTCCAGTCCCTGGGGAGCAACTCGAACACCTTCTCCCGGAGGACCCTGTTGTCGCCCGCCTCGGCCAGTCGGCTTATCACACTGAAGCTGATGTCCTTGCGGGAGATGGCGTCGGTGACGATCTTGACCATGCCGGCGATCATCTTCATGCCTTTACTGTCCCTGGGGACGCCAGCGCTCCACTTCTTCAGCGTGTCTATCTGTTGGCTGACCTGGCCCTCCGCCTTCCTCTCCGCTTTCCGTAGAAACCCCAGCCTGAACTTCCTGTCCGGCATGAAGAACGGCTTTCCGATGTTCACCTGGATGCCGCCGTCCTCCTTCCTGTGGTAAACCACGGCGGGCAATATGGGGACGGGGGTCGCCCGGGCCAGGTTGGCGACGCCGTGCCTGAACGGCCCGAGCTCGCCATTGGGGTATCGGGTTCCCTCGGGGAAGACGCAAACTATCCTGCCCCGCTTGAGGAGACCCAGGCTCTTCTCGATCGCCCCCTCGGTCTCGCTCTCCTCGCGGTCAATAGGTATCGTCCCCAGGAACCTCCACAGTATCCATCCCAGGATACCCTCCTTGCCCTTGCCTATCTCGACCTTGGCCCAGGGGACCAGCCTGCTGCGGGCCAGCGTACCTGCTATCGCCAGGCCGATGGCGAACACGTCCACCTTGGTCTGGTGGTTGGCCACAAGGATAAACGGCCCGCGGACCGGCGCGTTCTCGCTGCCGGAGTGCTTGAGGTCGTACTTCTTCATGCTCGCCAGCATGTCACCGATCGGGCGTAAAAGCCGGAACCTCAACCACATCGCT
>JAHIPE010000126.1 GCA_018894655.1 Actinomycetota bacterium | reverse complement strand
GTGGAGAGATGACAGGACCCCTCCCCTTGAGGGCGGACAGTCCGCCTCCGGGTAGATGGGAGGCGAAGAGATGGCTAGGTTGGAAACAGAAGGAGGTATCCGTTAAATGGCCCGCGCGGTAGCGGTTGTTGGAACAGGGCAGACCAGGTACGTCAGCAGGCGCGAGGACGTCAGCATGCCCGAGATGGTTCGCGAGGCGGCGGTAAGGGCGATGGAGGACGCCGGGGTGACCGCCGATGACATCGACGCAGTGGTGGTGGGCAGCGCACCGGAGATATTCGAGGGGGTCAACAGCCCGGAGAACTGGGTAGGCATCGCCGCCGGCGCGGCGGGCAAGCCGCTGATGAGGATACACACCGGGGGAACCGTTGGGGCCTCGACTACGATCGCGGCGTACTACCACGTCGCCTCCGGGGTGTTCGACGTCGTCCTGGCGGTGGCTTACGAGAAGCTGTCCGACGGGGTTGCCCAGTACGGCCTGTCAGCCTGTTACGACCCGCTCTGGGACCGGGACTTCGCCTGTGGCCCGCCGGCCCTGGTGGCGTTGCAGACCAGGGAGTACCTGGCGAGGCACCACCCCAAGGTGACCGAGGAGCACGGCGCGATGGTGGCGGTAAAGAACAGGAAGAACGCCATTCGCAACCCTTATGCGCAACTGCAGCTGGAGATAACCGTAGAAGACGTCATGAGGTCGGCGCCCGTCGCCACCCCGCTGAAGCTCCTGGACTGCTGCCCCACCAGCGACGGGGCGGCGGCGCTGGTCATCGCCGGGGACGGGAAAGCCCGCAAACTGGCCCGCCGGCCGGCGTGGTTCGCCGGGGTAGGCACCTGCACCGAGAGCCCTTACGTGCCCCATGTAGACATGGCGTATCCGGAGTCATGCGTGAGGGCGGCCCAACAGGCGTACCAGATGGCCTGGATATACGACCCCATGCGTGAACTGGACATGGCGGAGATATACGAGGCGTTCAGCTTCCAGGAGTTGATCTGGAGTGAGGCCCTGGGTCTGTGCGAGCCGGGCGATGGCGGCAGGCTCGTGGAGTCGGGCAGGACGGCCATTGACGGGGAGTTTCCCATCAACCCCTCCGGCGGGGTCCTCTCGTCGAACCCCATGGGGGCGTCGGCGATGATACGCCAGTTGGAGGCGGCGATGCAGGTTATGGGAAAGGCTGGCGGGCACCAGGTGCCGGGGGTCAAGAAGGCGCTGGCCCACTCCTGGGGCGGCGCGATACAGTTCAGTACGGTGACGGTGTTCTCGAGCCAGTTGTAAGTGGAGGGACAGTCGGGTAACGTTTCCGGGGGCGGGTGTTAGGAGGAGCAGTGGAGATCAAGCAGCCGGAGTTGGTGTACCTGGAAGGGGAGAACAGGTGCCCTTACACCTGGTCCACCGGGGAAACGGTGGGAGCCTTCCTGACCGCGCTCCGGGACCACCGGAAGATACTGGGTGGTGTCTGCGCCGGCTGTGGCACGGTGATAGTACCCGCGGTGTCGTACTGCGAGGCGTGCGCCTCGCCCGTTGACGAGATGAGAGAGGTCGGCCCCAAGGGAGTGGTGATGTCCTGGGCGCGGGTGCCGGAGCCGTTCGACGACGCGCCGCTCCCGGCGCCTTTCCGGTACGTGCTGGTTCGCCTGTCTGGGTCGGACACCTCGATGGTCCATGTCGCGCCGGATGACGGCCGCATCAAGGTGGGCGCGATAGTCACACCCGAGTTCAGGGAGGAGAGGCGGGGAAGCATCACCGACATCAAGTGGTTCGTGCCCGATGGGGGACAAGGAGGGGGCGATGATTGAGTTGGCCAGGAGGCAGGGGGAGGCCAGTGACCCGGTGACGGAGGTCACCGGGGAGATGAACCTCGTGTTTGAGCACTCGTACGGCGAGCATTACGACAGGTTCTACCGCGAGATGCGCGACAACAAGAGGATAATGGGAATAAGGTGCACGAGGTGCGGCGGGGTGCTGCTGCCGCCACGCCCTTACTGCGGGCTCTGCTACGCCCCGACCAGGGAGTGGGTGGAGCTCTCCGACGAGGGCACGCTCCTGACCTATACCGGCGTTTACCTCCCGTTCATCGGGCAGCCGACCGACCCCCCCTACGTATACGCGTTCATCATGCTGGACGGGGCCGATGTCCAGTTCCCCCACATGCTGGGGGAGGTCGAGCCGGAGGATATCGAGGTCGGCATGAGGGTCAAGGCGGTCTGGAACACGGATAGGAAGGGGACGCTGCATGACATCAAGTACTTCCGCCCGGTCTAGTGGTACGTCCCATAAATACAGCGGCATTCGCGCGCCTTACCGGCGCGGCGCTCAGGCGCTCTCGGTGCTTCACCGTATTTATGAGACGGGACACTAGCACCGGCGTCGGATTGCCCGTAAAGGCCACCCTCCACTTGGGCGGACTTCAGTCCGCCCGGAGGAAGGGCCCAAAGGCGGGAATGCAAGTGTACCGAGGAGTTGAAGGGAGTGTCGCCGGTGATCGATAATAAGTTTGTGGGCAAGGAGTATCCCGCGACCGAGTACGAGATCGGGCGGGAGAAGATGAAGGAGTATGCCACCGCCATTGACGACAAGAACCCCCTCTACTTTGAGAGGGAGGTCGGCGAGGCAAGTGAGTACGGCGAGAACATCGCCCCCCCAAACTTCGCCGCGGTATACAACCTGATGGGCTGCGCGCAG
>JAHIPE010000125.1 GCA_018894655.1 Actinomycetota bacterium | reverse complement strand
GGAGTCTCAAGGGGTTGGTGATTTTCTTTTTGTACACCCATTGGCTGACCAGGTTCAGTGCGCCGAGGTACGCGGAAACAGTTTCTTCGAACTCCTTTTCCGGAGAACTTAGAAGTTTCAGTTGGACGGTTCGGGACTCTTTGACTTTCACAGTAGTATAAGTATCCAATATGGTGGGAGTATTGTCAAAGAAGGGGCGGACGCTTCTCCTCCCCGCCCTCACGGACGGGGTCTCCGAAGCGAAGAGAGGATGAAATCGGGCTGTGAGTAAGACCCCCGGGCCAGCGGGTGGGGATCCACCGCCACGTCCCACTCCTCCTCCCCGATGATATAGCGAGCTCGGGGAAACGCCGCAACCACCCGGCCCTCGTTGTCGATGACGGTGGAACCACCGGCGTGGTCCAGGTGCAGGTGAGTCAGTATCACCGTGTCGATATCCTCCGGCGCGAACCCCAACCGCTCCAGCGCGCCTACCGCCTCCTCATCGCCGAGGCCGTAGATGTCCTTGAGCCGATCGGAGTATTTCCGGCCCATGCCCGCTTCCACGAGGATAACGCGCCCACCGGACTCGACTACCAAAGAGTTGGCGTAGAGCGATATGCGGTTCCGCTCATCGGGCGGGGCCTTCTCCTCCCAGAGCACCCTGGGAACAACCCCGAACATAGAACCGCCATCCAGGCGGACCCTCGAGGTCGCCGCGGTCCAGACCCGAAGTTCACCAACATAAACGGGCCGGAAAATGCGCCGCGCGTCCCCCGCGGCCGGCTTCTCCTCTGGTGTCGTCAAGGCTACTCCTATATCATAGTTAGTTGTCGGCGCTTAACTGATTGGCATAGACACGCCGATAACATAATAGCAAAGTGGCCCTGAGGCCTGGGAGTTGTTAATATATGTTTCATAAGTAATCGAAGTTCTTTATCGATTTATATCCGGAATGGGGCAGTTGCTTGATTAAACGGCGTGGAAGGAAAGCGAGAGGCGATCGCGGTTTCACCATCGTCGAGTTGATGATAACCATGCTGATAATGGGAATCCTGGTAACGATCGTTGTAATGACCATGAGTGTCTCACAACGTAAGGCAAGGGAATCGGCCTGCAAGGCCAACCTCCGGATACTAACCGGCAGCATTATACTGTATATATCCACTCATGAAGGCAATTACCCGGGCAGCCTCGAGGACCTGAAACCCGATTACCTGAAAGATTCGTTCGACTGGACATGCCCTTCAGGGAACTTCGACTATCGTGATAACTATAGCCCTGCCACCGGCACCGTTACCTGCCCGGAGCCAGGCCATGAACTATGATATTGCTTCTTCGTTATAGATTGGAGGCGTCAGGTTGAAGTACTCGAGGTTTGAGCTGCTGGCGATGGTCGTTGGGGTCTGTGCCGTAGCGGGAACCATCGCCGCTACGGTCTCGAGCACCAACCGGGTCTCCGATATCTTCGGGCAGGCCATGATCCTGCTGGTCCTGTTCGGCGGGCTCCACTACGGCCGCAAGGGCGCCCTTGCATCATTCGTCGCGGCCACGGCGATATACGCGGTGGTAACACTCGTGTTTTCCACCGACATCGATAGAAGCACCGCGTTGCAGATATTCCTGCTCAGGACAGCGGTGTTCGCGATTGTCGCGTTTGTCGCCGGCGAGCTCAACGTCAGGCTCAAGTACCTGTTCATCAAGCTGGAGCACCACGACTACGTGGACGACATCACCAGCCTGTACAACTCCAAGTACCTGGCGAAGCTTATCGATAAATATATCAGCGAGTTCGACCGCTACGGCACAAAGTTCTCGCTGATGAATATCACCGTCAACGACGAAGTGCTCCACCCGTTGAAGAAGAAGACCCGCAACAAGGTGATAAGGGATATCGGCAACTCGGTTATCAGGGGAAGTATCCGTGGGGCGGACGAGGCCGCCCGCATTGAAGGCACCACGTTCGCGGTCCTCTTCACTAACACCAACTTCGATGGAGCCACCTGCGCCACCCTCAGGATGAAGAGCAAGGTGGCCGGCTATCTCGACCGCCACGGCCTGGACGCTCGGCGTGAGGATTGCATTAGGACCGTGATCCTCGAGTATCCGAAGGACAAGGATACGGTGGAGGTCCTGGGGGTCAACCTGCGGGAGAGCCGACACAAGGACACCGTGGCCTGACGACCACGCGTCTTCTACCACGACCTCTATCGGGTTGTTGCTAAGTGCCCCGTTCCATAAATACGGTGTCGTATCGAGAGCGCCGAGGCACCGCTCATGCAAGGCGCGCGACCGAGCTGTACTCCGTGAGTACCGCGAGGGAGCGGAACGCAGCAGGTGCGGATGCATCGACGTTCGAATGCAGGCGTATTTATGGAGCGGGGCACTAAGGGCTCTCGTCGGCCTAATCGTTGCGCCCGCAGGGCCAGGTTAGTACCAACCGCTCCCGCGGGTTGTCAAACCGGTTGTAGAACGCGATGGCGGCCTCCTCCCGGCGATCCACCCGGGCCTCGAGTTCCCGACAGCCACGCCTGCCGACCGCGGCCACCACCGACTCCATCAGCAACGTGCCTATCCCCAATCGCCGGTGACCCTCGTCAACCAGGATGACCGCCAACCGGGCCTCCTCGCGGGAACTGGTAAGGGATAGGCAGAAACTGACAGCGGCCATTCCCACCGGTTCATCGTCGTCATGGGCGATGAGAAACAACCATCTCTCCGAGTTGAGCAACTCGGCGACGATTCTCTCCCACCGGTCGCGGTCATCCTCCGGCTCCCACTGGTTGGCGCGTGAGTACTCCAACAGGAAACCGGTGACCACGCCGTGGTCCCTTACTCCCGCCCTATCGATTCGGAGCAACCGGGAAACCTCCTTGGATTCCTTTTCGTCCGGACATGTCCACTTTGATGATAGAATATCTGCTGCGTGGAATCCAATAACCCGCGGCGCCGGGACGGCGCTGCCGGGTGTCAGGCACTAGAGGGCGATCCCGGATGGAGCGAACCACGAAATCCGTAACAGGAAAGATAAAGGCCGGCGACATCGTGCTGGTGGCCCTCGTCATCGCGGCTTCGATTGCCTCGATGGTTCCGGTCTCCCGTGCCAGCGCGGGCGAGAAAGGGTCCCTGGCAATAATCGAGGTGAACGGTGAGGAGGTCCGGCGCCTGGAACTCGGCGACAACCAGGGTTGCAGGACGCTGAGGGTCCAGGGCGCGCAGGGGGCCAGCACCGTTGTGGTTGAGTACGGTACGGTCTGGATGGCCGAGAGCGCCTGCCGGGATAAGCTGTGCGTGGGCATGGGCCGGATAGACTCCACCGGCCAGAGCATCGTGTGCCTTCCCAACCGCGTTGTCATACGTATCACCGGCGGGGGAAAACCCCGCGACGTGGATGCGATAACGGAGTAGGTGAGCGTACTTTGCCAACGAGTCGCCGGGTCACCAACCTCGCCCTCCTGGTTTCGATAGGGCTGGTTCTAAGTATAATCGAGAGCACGTTCCCCCCCCTCCTGCCGGTGCCCGGGGCCAAGTTGGGGCTGGCCAACATCGCCACGGTCTTAGCACTCTACGTATTCGGCCCCAGGATGGCCATCGAGGTAACTGTCCTCAGGTCTATCCTGGGTGGACTTCTGCGGGGTAGCGTGGTGGGATTGTTCCTGAGCTTCTCCGGCGGCATCGTAAGCACGCTGGTGATGATCGCTCTTTACCTACTGCTGAAGCGTTACCTGAGTATCGTGGGGGTAAGCGTTGCCGGGGCAGTCACCCACAATGTGGTGCAACTGGCCGCCGCGTTCCTGCTGATCCAGCACGCCGCGCTGTTTTTCTATCTCCCCTACCTGGTGTTGATCTCCGTTCCCACCGGGCTGTTTGTTGGGTTCGCCTCGCGCCGGGTGGCGGTTTCGCTTCAGGGCGTATCCCCGGCGACTGGGTAACCGATGCACGTCAATCCCCACCAGATCGTAGTTGAGGATCTCTCTTTCACGTACCCCCGCATGCCGGAGCCCGCCCTGGACAACGTCAGCCAGCGTTTCCGGCAAGGTAGGTTCTACGTGGTCCTGGGGAGGAACGGGTCAGGCAAATCCACCCTGGCGTTGTGCCTGAACGGTCTCCTCACACCCGGGAAGGGGAGGGTCCTCTCCTGTGGCCTCGATACCTCCCGGCCCGGCAACGCGCCCGAGATACGAAAGCAGGTCGCTATCGTGTTCCAGGCACCGGATACGCGGATGGTTGGGTCTACCGTGGAGGAAGAGGTGGCGTTCGGCCCGGAGAACCTCGGGCTAGCCCCCGCGGTAATAAGGAAGCGGGTTGACGAGGCACTCGGACTCGCGGGCATCCTTGATATCGCCCGGCGGCAACCCCAGCAACTATCCCAGGGCCAGAAACAACTGGTGGCGGTCGCCGGGGCGGTTGCGATGGAGCCGTCCTTCCTGATCAGCGACGAGTCCACCTCGATGCTTGACGTGAGATCGCAAGCCGGTGTCCTGAAGCTGTACGCGGACCTCCGGGAGCGGGGAGTGGGAATCATCCATGTGACCCACTTCCTCGAGGAGGCCGCGGCAGCCGATCACGTCGTCATCCTGGAAGGCGGCCGGGTAGCCGGGGGCGGCCCGCCGGGCGAACTCCTCTCCGACCCCACCCGCGTGCGGGACCTCGGGCTGGACCCGCTTCCCGCCACCATGGTCGCCCGGGAGCTTGCCACGCTCGGCCACATCATGGACGGGGACGTCCTCACCGCGGAGGAGTTGCTACAATGGTCTCGCGCCTGAGCCTGGAGAACGTCTCCTACTCGTACCCGCTTCAGGGTACCGGCATGGCGCTCAGAGGGATCAGCCTGGATGCCCGGCCCGGCGAGGTGCTCTGCGTGGCGGGGAGTAACGGCTCGGGAAAATCGACGCTTGCCCAGGTGTGCGCCGGTCTCCTTGCCCCCACGTCCGGGTCGGTGCTCTACGATGGAAAACCGGTCGGGAGCAGGGTCCGGCTGCGGAAGTTGCACAGGAAGGTTGGCCTCCTCTTCCAGTCACCCGAGGACCAGCTCTTCGCCGACACCGTCCGAAAAGATATCGAATTCGGGCCGCGTAACCAGGGGCTTCGCGGCGATGAGCTCGCCGGGCGGGTCGACGAGGCCTCCACGCTGGTGGGATTATCACTCGAAGAGACAGGCGGAAGGTCGCCGTTCTCCTTGTCCGAGGGAGAGAAAAGGCGGGTGGCGCTAGCCGGGGTCCTCGCCATGAGTCCGGAGGTGCTGGTGCTGGACGAGCCGTTCATCGGCCTGGACCGCGACGGCCGCGAGCATCTCATTGGCGCGCTCTCGAGTTATCTCAACCGCAAGCTGGCCACCGTTATAGTGGTCACCCACGACCTCTCCGGCACCTGGCCGCTTGCCGACAGGTTCGCCCTGCTGTCGGAAGGCCGCCTCCTCGTCATCGAGAGCAAGGCCGACCTGATGTCAGGCGAGGCCGACATGCTTGCCCTTGGCGTACAGCTTCCCCAGTGGGGGGTCCTGGCGAGGGAGCTTCTCCACGCCGGTATCGCCTTAGAGGATCCCTCGGACCCCTCCTGCCTGGCAAAGGCGCTTGCCCGCCGCAGGGAGGTGGAAGATGGCAGGTAGAGGTATAACTATCGGCCAGTACCTTGCGGTCGATACCCCTTTGAACCGTACGGACCCGCGGTTAAAGTTGTCAGCGGTTGTCGCCGGTGTGATCCTGGTCTTCCTCTACAGCACCGGCCGGGAACTCCTGGTGTTCGGCGTGCTTCTCCTCGTCACGCTACTGGCAACCCGCCTTCCCCTGCTGCCGGTCTTGAAATCACTCAAGACGGTGTGGGTGATCGTGCTGGTCACGTTCCTGTTACAGGCGTTCCTCACTCCCGGCGAGGTTATGTGGCACCGGGGTTTCTTGAGCGTGACCGATACCGGCCTGTCCAACGGCGTCATGCTCTCGGCCCGGGTAGTTCTCCTGGTGATCCTCCTGGCGGCGCTGACAATGACCACCGCCCCGCTGGACCTTGCCGACGGGCTCCAGTCCCTGCTGCTGCCCCTCAACTACCTGAAAGTCCCGGTCAGCCAGGTTACAACCGTCGTAAGCATAACCCTCATGTTCATTCCCGGCATACTGGAGCAGAGCCACAAGCTGGTGAAGGCGCAGATGGCCAGGGGGGCCGACTTCGAGTCCGCCAACCTCATCCGCAGGGTGAAGGACATCGTCCCTGTGCTTGTCCCGCTTTTCGTGAAGGTGTTCCATGACGCAGATGACCTGGCGGTGGCAATGGACGCCCGTGTCTACAACGGCGGTCGGAACCGCACCCGCCTGTACCCCCTCGAGATACGGTTGTTGGAAAAGGTCCTGACCCTGGCGTTTATCAGCGCGGCGGTCGCGATCAAGTTCGTTCTCTAAAACGCAAGATGGTACCCGGTACTATCTTGCGTTTATTATTTGAGCTGGTTGAGTTTTTCGGCGGATTTGGTTGCGAAATCCTTCCACTGTTCGTTTCCGCTGCATAGATCGAGCGCTTTCGCGTAGGCGCCGCGCGCCTCCTCCACCCTGCCGACTCTCTCCAGGTCACCGGCCAGGTAGAACCAGGCGTC
>JAHIPE010000124.1 GCA_018894655.1 Actinomycetota bacterium | reverse complement strand
CTGCTGCGTACCAAGGACTTCGTTGACTTCCTGGAGAAGGCGGACTACGTCTCCAGGGTGGCGCAGAGCGACGCCAAGCTGATCACGCGCATCAAGAGCAACCGCGACTCCGTCAGCCAACTGGAAAGGCAACTGGCCGAGCAGCAACGCCAGAAGGAGGGCCTCGTCCAGCAGGAGTCGGCGAAGAAGCAGTTGGTGCAGGCGAAGCTCGCCGAGCGCCAGGTAATGCTTAGCAGCCTCAACCAGGATATACAGAGGTTGCTGGCGGAGCAGGTCACCCAACAGCGGGCGGCGGACGCTGTCTTAAACGAGCAGGCAAAGGACGTCCTCGTCAACGCTCCCGAGGGGGGCCTCGCCAAGACCGCCATGAAGTACCTCGGGGTTGTCTATCACTGGGCCGGCGCGGGGCCGGGCAAGTGCCCCACCGGGGAACACCGGATATGCTTCGACTGCTCCGGCCTGACACAGTACGTATACAAGCTGCACGGGATAAGCATCCCGCACAACGCCGCGCTCCAGTTCAACCGCGGTGTCAAGTTAACCCTCCAGCAGGCGCGCTCCGGAGACCTGGTCTTCTTCGGGACACCGCCACACCACGTCGGCATGTACCTCGGCAACGACATGTTCCTCCACGCCCCCTCTACCGGGGACGTCGTCAAGGTTACCAAGCTCTCGTCCAGGAGCGACATATCGGGATTCTGCCGATTTACCAGGTGACCCCTGACCAGGGACAACACCTCTATCGCGCCCGGTCCCTGACACCTTTTCATCGGCTTTGCGAGTGATAATGAAACGCCACATTGTAATAACAGCTATCTTCATGGCGGTACTCCTTGCCCTCCTCGCCGTCGCCCCCGGTTGCGGTAACGGTGTTACCGAGAGTCCCGGGCCGTCGCCCGCCACCACTCCAAGCCAGGTTGAAAGCGGGCCTCGGTTCAGCTTTATCGTCTGCGGCGACCCCCAGAACAACTACGAGGTCCTGAACAAGATCCTCGAGGCCGCAAGCTCGGTGGAATTCCTGATAATCGCCGGGGACATGACCGGAAGCGGCACCGCCACCGAGTTTGCCAACTTCATAGGCGCGATGGAGCGAAGCGGGATCCGCTACTACTGCGTGCCGGGCAACCATGACGTGGCAACCTCGCCGGTCGATGAGAACTACCGGCAGTACCTTGGCGCGCCGTACCAGTCGTTCAACTATGAGAACTGCCACTTCGCGCTGATCGACAACAGCACCCCCGACCGGGGGCTCTACCCGGCGGAGTGTCAGTGGTTGAAAGACGACCTGGAGGCGGCGCGGGACTTCGGTTTCGATCACATCTTCGCGGTGTGCCACGTGCCCCCCGGTTACCCGTACTCCCTGAGGCCGTACCCCGAGCATGCAACCGGGATGGAGGCGAACGAGAACCTTATTCCAATCCTCGCGGAAGGAGGCGTCGAGGAGTTATTCTGCGGGCACTTCCACGCGTACAAGCAGTTCGAGAAGGACGGGGTCCTGGTGACCATCACCGGTGGCGCCGGAGCGCCGCTCCACGCCGGCGCCGACTACGGGGGCTACTTCCATTACATCCTGGTGGAAATCGCCGGAAAGCAAAGAACCCAAAAAGTCGTTAGAATATAGAGAAAAAAGGCCGAACTGGAGTAGCATGGCAAAGAAGAAACCGCCCGAGGAGGCAATCGACCTCCTTTTGGAGATCTTCCAGGAGTACCCGGGGTCGCAGGTTGTTGGGTACCTGAAGGACGGCGCCTGCCTGCAGGCGACTGTCGACGGGCAGCCGTTCGGACTGGAGAAGACTGACGGCGTGCTCATGATATCCGAGGGAGCGCCGGAGTTCCCCGACATCACGGTTAATCTTAACCTGGAGGCTTGCCAATACCTTGCGGGATGCAAAGAGTTAGAGGATGTAGTCGCCCGTACCCGCGAGTGCATACACGGCACACACGGCAACTGCACGATAGCCTACAGCATCGACGCCAGCCCGCCGCGAATGCTGCTCAAGGGTTACCTCGATTTCGCCCGGAAGATGGGACTTCTGTAGAGGCTTATTGCCCCCTCACCACAGCCCTCTCCCCCATAACTTGAGGGGAGGTTCGGGGCCTCCCCGGAGGGGGCGACCCCGGAGGGCGACAGGAGTGTCGCCCCTCAAGGTTTGTGGGGTAGGGCGACAGGAGTGTCGCCCCTCAAGGGGCTTCGTTCATCTCCTTGAGCACGCCCTCCAACTGCTTTATGTAGTTGCCGTAGGCGGCCCAGTCCCCCGCCTTCTGCGCCTCTATCGCCTTGTTGTACAGGTCGAGCGCCTGCCCGACAAGGCTGGTGGGCTCCTCCTCGGTGGGCTCTTTGGTGGGCTCTTCTACCACCGGCTCCACGATAGCCTCCGTCGGCGGCGCCCCGGCGAATATCCTTGCGATCGCCTGGTCGAGGGTGGGCTCCATCACCACCTTCTCGCCGTAGGCCACCACCACGCGCTTAATCTGGGGGATCTTTATCTCGGTGGCCTGCAGGTACAGGGGCTCCACGTATATCAGCGACTGTTCAATGGGTATGACCAGGAGGTTACCCCTTATCACCTCGGAACCTTCCTGCCGCCACAGTGACAACTGCCGGCTTATTTCGGGGTCCTGCTCTATTCGCCCCTCTATCTGCTCCGGCCCGTATATCAGTTCGCCGCTGGGGAACCTGTAGTTGATCATCTCGCCGTAATGCTCCCCGTCCATCCGCGCCCCCAGCCAGGCGATCATGTTCTGCTTCTTGTGGGGGGCGAACGGCATCATCAGCACCATCTCTTCGGAGTCTTCCCCAGGGAGTCTCATTATCACGTAGTACGGCGACATCGGCTGTTTTCCCCCGTCGAACATCTCCTGGGGGAAGTCCCACTCGTCTTCCTTGTTATAGAACTCGCGGACGTTGATCATGTGATACGTCCGTTGCATGTTGGCCTGGATGAGGAAGAAGTCCTCCGGGTACCGTATATGCTTCCTGAGGTCCTCGGGCATCTTGTCGAACGATGTGAATATCTGTGGGAATATCTTCCGGTAGGTCTTGATAACCGGGTCATCCGGGTCCACCACGTACAGCCACACCTTCCCGTCGTAGGCGTCCACCACCACCTTGACCGAGTTGCGCATGTAGTTGCCGAAACCCTCGGTAGGCTGGGAGTAGGGGAAGTCATAGCTCGTGGTGTAAGCATCCACTATCCAGTACAGTTTCCCATCGTCTGCGAGCATCATGTAAGGGTCGCGGTCGAACTTCAGGAACGGCGCGCACTTACTGACGCGCTCAGAGATCGTCCGGTAGTACATCACCTGGGAATCCCCCTGTATCTGGCCGCTGAACAGGAAGTTAATGTCACGGAACATAACCGTAAACAGGAACTTGCGCCAGAACGACTTTACCTCCACCCCCCCCTTTCCCTTGTACGTCGAGTAGACCTTCTCGTCGCCCTTGGGGTAATCGAACTCCTCCTCGGTGGTATCCACGACAACATGGTTGGCGGTCTTCTCCCCGTAGTAGATCTCCGGCCTCTTCACCTGGAGGTTGGTGGCTCCCTGGGGCGGTATGTCGCTCAGCAGGTAGACCGGGTTGCCCTCCTCCGAGATATCGTTGCTGGGGTTCATGCTGACGCCGTAACCGTGGGTGTAAACCAGGTTTGTGTTAACCCAGGTGCGCGCTTCCTCTGGCAGGTTGGACTGCTGCATCTCGCGCGCCCCGATCATCGTTTGACGGTACTCGCCGTTAACGGTGTATCGATCGACGTCCACGTCGTTAAAGGAGTAGTACTGCCGGATAGACTGCATCTGTTCGTAGGTGTTGAGCAGAGGCCTGGGGTCCCACAGCCGGATATTCTTGACGGTTGCCCGGTTTGCCTCGATACCTGCAAGATCAAGACTCTTGTCGGCGGCAAACTGCTTCCCTTTGATATCCCCGAGGTTGTAGGCCTCTCGGGTGTACTCCATGTTGTAGCTCAGGTACTCGGACTCCATCTCGCGCTCGTTCGGCTTCACCCGGTAGTTCTGGATTATGAGCGGGTAGATCGTGCCCGCCAGGACCGTCACCATCACCATCGAGCCGATTGCCAGCGCCGGAAGGAACCATCCCTTGTACTTGATGTTGACTATTAAGACCACGGCCGCGACCAGCGCCAGGATGGTGAGAATCCAGAGGGCGGGCAGGCGCGCGTGGGTATCGGTGTAGCCCGCACCGTACACCGCCCCGTCCTTGGTCATGAGAAGCTCGTACATGTTCAGCCGGTACGACCATGCCTTCACCAGGAGGATAACTCCGGCGAGGACCGACAGGTGGGCCTTTACGTGTGGGGCCAGCATGTCGGGGCCCCGTTTCAGCCGGATGCCGCCGTCAAGAACGTAGATTGCCGCGGTGACCACCAGGATGAAAAACAGGCTCGAGATAAGCCAGTTCACCAGTTCCTTCTGGAAAGGGTAGGAAAACAGGTAGAAGCCGATGTCCTTGCCGAACAGTGGGTCCGTCTTCCCATAGTCGGCGTGGTTCAAGAACTTGAGGACCAGTTCCCACTTCCCACCCCAGCCCAGGCCGGCAAGGAGGGCCGCCATGGCCGAGAAGGCGATCAGCCCGACAGTGACCAGTCTCGACCCCACCTTTCGTACCCTGTTTATCACTTCCTCCAGCGGTGACCCCTTGACGTCGATCTCCTGGTCCGGCGGGATCTTTCGCGCGAGGAAGATGTTGCCGTATAGCAGGACGAAGAACGCGACCCCAAACGCCACCACCATCAGTATCTTGGCCCAGAACATCTTCCAGAACAGGTTCTGGAACCCGATGTGGTTGTACCAGAGCGCATCGGTGTAGAAAGCGGCAAACGGGGCGACAATGGCGATGAACAACACCAGCAGGATGATGGCGATGATGATTACAATCCTCGGCTTGGTCATGCCGGACTTGAACCTCTCCTTGATGGCTGAAAGATCCATCTCTTCCAGCTTCTTCGACCAATCCTCGTTTTCAGGGCCTAATGCCATTATATTCACTTCTCCTGTTCGCCTCGGCGCCCGCTCCCGAAAGGTTACGGTACGCCTCCACTATCCTGGGAAGTGCCTCCCCAGCTTTCTCCACTATGATAACATCCGCGATGTCATCTGACACGGTTGCGGCGATATTGATGAATACCAGCTTGGCGTTGCCCCTCTTGGCGTAATTCGGCAGAGAAGCGGCGGGAAACACCTCGAGCCCGCTCCCCACGACTATCATCAGGTCGCACTCAGTCGCCAATTCCACCGCCCGCTGAAGGACCGCCGCGTTCAGCGGCTCGCCGAAAAGCACCACGTCGGGCTTTATCGACCCGCCGCACGACTTGCAGACCGGTACCACCCGGCCGGCCGCGGCCTGCTTTATCTCCTCGTAGGTAAGCCTGGTGCCGCACTTCAGGCATGTCCCGGTGTGGAACGTCCCGTGCAACTCGAGGACATCGGAGCTTCCCGCCCTCTGGTGGAGGTTGTCTATGTTCTGGGT
Source organism: Actinomycetota bacterium (assembly GCA_018894655.1). Taxonomy (GTDB): domain Bacteria; phylum Actinomycetota; class Geothermincolia; order Fen-727; family Anoxymicrobiaceae; genus JAHIPE01. The sequence goes on along the minus strand of JAHIPE010000124.1, from coordinate 727 downwards.
TATCACCACGTCGCATTTCCCCAGGCGCTCGAGTTCCACCAGGGCCATATGCGCCGGGTTTGGTTCCGCGCCTTCCAGGAGTGGGTTTAGCTCCTCGGCCATCTCCCAGAACTTCGTGGGATTGTTCATGAACGACTCGAACGTGGCGTATATGGATGGGTCGAACCTGGTCCAGAGCCCACCCGGGGAGCGGAAATCAGGGATTCCGGATTCCACCGATATCCCCGCTCCTGCCAGCGCCACCACCGAGCCTGCGGACTCGATCAACCGCGCTACATGTTCAAACTCGTCACTCATTGCCAGCCTCCGGGGTACTCGTTTCCCCCGAGTTCAGGGTACTCTCACCGTGCATACATATAAACCGGCCCCCTCACCCGCCTCTTACCCCGCGTATGGAAGCGCCGGGATAAGGACCCAATCGGTTTCAAATAGTCTAGCAGTAACCGATAGACGACTCAACCGATGGGGTTGCAACCGGGCCTCCGGGCGGGCCTATGAACCCGCCCTTTCCCCCACACCCCTTGAGCCGCGTCTCTCAGGCGCGGCTCTGTTCAGCCCAGGGGGCGGCCTAAGAGACCGCCCTCAAGAGTTTGGGTGGGCTCCGGGCGGGCCTAAGAACCCGCCCTTTCCCCCACACCCCTTGAGCCGCGTCTCTCAGGCGCGGCTCTGTTCAGCCCAGGGGGCGGCCTAAGAGACCGCCCTCAAGAGTTTGGGTGGGCTCCGGGCG
>JAHIPE010000123.1 GCA_018894655.1 Actinomycetota bacterium | reverse complement strand
CCCGCCACCGAGGCGGCGGACGCGGGCTCCACGAAGAGGCCCTCCTTCTCGGCGAGGATATGGTAGGCATCCAGTATCTCCCGGTCACTTACCATGTCTATCCGTCCGCCGGATTCGTCGGCCGCGGCGGTGGCCCCCTTCCAAGACGCCGGGTTCCCTATCCGTATGGCGGTTGCTATCGTCTCCGGGTTGTCTACCGGGTGGCCCCGGACTATCGGAGCGGCACCCTCGGCCTGGAACCCGAGCATCCTGGGAAGGCCGTCGATTCGGCCGGCATCGCGGTACTCGCGGTACCCTTTCCAGTAAGCGGTGATATTCCCCGCGTTCCCCACCGGTATGGCGTGGATATCGGGGGCGCGGCCCAACCGGTTACAGATCTCGAAAGCCCCGGTCTTCTGGCCCTCGATCCGGTTCGGGTTAAGGCTGTTCACCAGGACTATCGGGTTACTACTCGCGACCTCGCGGGCCACCGAGAGCGCGTCGTCGAAGTTGCCGTCCACCGCTATGACCTGGGCTCCGTGCATCAACGCCTGGGAAAGCTTTCCCAGCGCTATCGCCCCCCTTGGTATCAGCACCACGCACCGCAGGCCACAGGCCGCCGAGTAGGCCGCCGCTGACGCGCTGGTGTTCCCTGTCGAAGCGCAGATAACCGCACTCGCGCTTTCCTCGAGCGCCTTGCTGACCGCGACCGTCATGCCCCGGTCCTTGAACGAGCCGGTGGGGTTTACCCCCTCATACTTGAGGTAGACGTCAAGCTCGAGCCTCTCGGACAGTTGCCGCGCGTGCACCAGCGGCGTGTTCCCCTCCAGCAACGTCACCACCGGCGTGTCCCCGTCCACCGGGAGGAACTCGCGGTACTCCTCTATAACCCCGCGCCACCTTGACCTGCCCTTTGAACGTTCCGCCAATTACCTTTCCTTCCGTTCTGCCCGGAGGGCGACAGGAGTGTCGCCCCTCAAGCGGTAGAACCGCCGGCTATCCCGACTCCACCCTGATAACGCTGGGGATCTCCAGTACGACGTCCAGGTCCGCCAGCCGCTCCCTGGCCGCCTGGAAGTTCCGCTCCATGACCTGGTGGGTTATCATGACGATCTGCGCGCTGTCGCCGAAACCCTTCTGGACCACGCTCTCCAGGCTGACCTGGTTCTCCCCGAATACCCCCGCTATCCAGGCCAGCACGCCCGGGCGGTCCTCCACCCTCAGCACCACGTAGAAACGGGTCAGTGCTTCGTCGATTGGTTTCACGTTCCCCGGCCTCGACCAGTAGGAGCGGCGCGAGGCGGGCGGCCTGTCCATGTTGCGCACGACATTGACCACGTCGCCCAGAATCGCGGTGGCGGTCGGCAGCGAGCCGGCGCCCTGTCCGTAGAACATCAGGTCCCCCACCGATTCGCCTGTGATGAAGATCGCGTTGAAGTTGCCGGATACGCTCGCCAGGGGGTGCTCCAGGGGGATCATCGTGGGATGGACGCGCGCCGAGATCCCATCATCCTCGGAGATCGCTACCGCCAGCAACTTGACCGCGTATCCCAACTCCCTGGCGTTCTCCAGATCCTCGGGCCTGACGCCATTTATACCCTCCCGGTAGACCTGGGCGTCTGTGACACCGACGTTAAACGCTATCGAGCAGAGGATCGCCAGCTTGCTGGCGGCGTCTGCCCCCTCCACGTCCGCCACCGGGTCGGCCTCCGCGTACCCGAGCCCCTGGGCCTCGGCAAGCGCCTCGGCGTAGGTGCTCCCCTCGTCGCTCATGCGGGTAAGTATATAGTTCGTGGTTCCGTTGACGATGCCCATTATCTTCTCGACGCGGTCCCCACCCAGCGACTCCTCCAGCGGACGGATGAGGGGGATGCCTCCGCCGACGCTTGCCTCGAACCGAACCTGTGAACCGGAGCGGGCCGCCGCCTCCATCAGCTCGCGGCCGTGGCGGGCGACCAGTTCCTTGTTGGCGGTAACCAGGTGCTTCCCCCGGCCGAGCACGTCCAGGGCGAACGTACGGGCCGGTTCGATCCCGCCTATCAACTCGATGAACACGTTTATCTCGGGGTCCTGGAGCACGGCGGCCGCGTCGGTGGTCATTAGCGACCTGTCGGCCGGGAACGTCCGGGGTTCGTCGATCTGCTTGACCAGGATGCGCGATATCCGGAAGGGGCGCCCCGCAGCCATGGTAAGCTCCCGGGCGTTCTTGTCGGCAAGGTGGTAGACACCCGAGCCGATCGTGCCGCACCCCAGCAGTCCTATGTTTACCAGCTCTCCTATATCAGCCATCCGCGCTCCTTGAAGCCGGGTCCATAGATGAGGTTATCATAGTTTATACGTTCCCGCCCGAACGAAGGCCGGGGGACTATCGCCTCGCCTCCCGCCCCGCGCCGGGAGGTCAGGCTACCGAAATTACGCGTGTAGGAGCGCCCGCGGGCTATGTTATACTACGCTTCGCGGGAGGATAGGAGAAATAGATTGCAACAGATACTCCAGGTTGCCCTTGATTTCGCGGATCTGGAACGCGCGGTGAAGGTGTGCCGCGAGGCGCTCGAGGGAGGCGTGGACTGGATCGAGGTGGGGACGCCGCTCATCAAGAGCGAGGGTCTCAACGCCGTCCGGGTCATGCGCCGGGAGTTCCCCGATCGCAAGATAATCGCGGACATGAAGACGATAGACGCCGGAAGGACCGAGGTGGAGTGCGCCGCCAAGGCGGGCGCCAACATCATAGACGTCCTGGGGATGTCGTCGGACGAGACAATCGCGGAGTGCGTCGACGCGGCCCGCAACTACGGCGCCGAGATCGTGGTGGACATGATAGAGGTCGCGGACCCGGTGGCCCGCGCCCGGGCGGCCGAGAAGGCCGGCGCCGACTATATAGCGGTCCACACCGCCATCGACGTCCAGATGACCGGTGGCGACCCGTTCGACGTGCTGGAGCACGTTTGCCAGGCGGTTGAGATACCTGTTGCCTGCGCGGGAGGGATCAACTCCGAGACCGCCGCCCAGGCGATCTCCCACGGGGCCGACATTGTCATCGTCGGAGGGGCCATCATAAAGTCCTCTAACGCGCGTGAGGCCGCCGCCGAGATAAAGGAATCCATGATAACCGGGGTGCCGAAGTCAACGCGGTTGTACAGGCGGGTGGACGATAGCAACATCCGTGAAGCCCTGGAGATGGTCTCCACCGCCAACATCTCCGACGCCATGCACCGGACCGGAGACCTGCCGGGCCTCCGCCCGGTGACACCGGGCACCAGGATGATCGGCCCCGTCGTGACCGTGCGCACCTACCCCGGTGACTGGGCCAAGCCGGTCGAGGCGATAGACGTCGCCGGTGAGGGAGACGTAATAGTGATAGACGCCGGCGGCTCCGGCCCCGCGTTGTGGGGAGAGCTCGCGACCCACTCGTCCCGGCAGCGAAAGCTCTCAGGTGTGGTGGTCGACGGCGCGGTACGGGACACGCCGGAGATAAGGGAACTCGGCTTCCCGGTGTGGACCCGGTTGATCATGCCGACCGCCGGTGAGCCAAAGGGCTTCGGGGAGATCAACGTGCCGATCAAGATCAGCGGTATCAGGATACACCCCGGGGACTGGGCGGTGGGGGACGACGACGGCGTGGTCATAATCCCCAAGGCGCGTGCGGCGGAGTTCGCCAACCGGGCGATGGACGTCCTGGAGAAGGAGAACCGCCTGCGCACAGAGATCAACCGGGGCAGCACCCTCAGCCAGGTCGCTTACCTGGAGAAGTGGGAAAAGAAGAAGTAGCGGGGACGTGGCGATCATGGCGGAAAATCACTCTCAAGGCAGGCCTGTAACCCTTCTCGAGGGGATCTTTAACGCGGTGGACGCGGTGGCACGGAGGATCGTCGACTTCATACCTCTGAGCAGGGGCATCCGCAACGCGGTGAGGTCCACCGGCGACGGCCTCATCGGATGGGAACACGTCCGCGAGATCGCCGTGGCGACGCTGGAGCTCCAGCAAGACACGCCTGAGCCGATCGCCCCCGAGATGATCGAGCAGTACCAGGTCATGCTGGAGGCCGCCGGGCGGCAGGTCGCCGTGTACACGGGGCTGGAGGTATCCGGCCTCCCCGAAACGGTGATGGTCTTCCGCCAGGAGGACTGGATCGACGCCAACATCGTATCGTTCCGCTTCCTGTTCGACCCTATATCCGAGAAGTACGTAAAAGTGATCGAGGAGGCCGAGCAAGGCCGGTTCGACCCCGCACCCAACCCCAAAGGCCAACGCATCGCCCGCGCGATGCTGACGGTCCAGGTGGGGATCATCATGGGGTACCTGGCCCGGAACGTGCTGGGCCAGTTCGACCTGTCACTCCCGGAGCCGGATGAAGGCGGGAAGCTATACGTAGTCGAGACAAACGTCCGCAGGATCGACCTGGAACTTGGCCTCCATCCCCGGGAGTTCCGCCAGTGGATAACTCTCCACGAGGTCACCCACTCTTTCGAGTTTCACTGCAACGACTGGCTGAGGGGGTATATCGCCTCCACCATGCAAGAGTACCTGGATACGATCGACTGGCGCGGGTTGTCCCGGCCCGGCTTCTTCCGCAAGATAAGGGAGAACAATATTCAAAGAGACGACGCCCTCAAGGCCGGGGGGCTGATCGCCATGATAGCCTCCCCGGAGCAAAGAGAGATCCTGCGCCGCATGCAGGCGGTCATGTCCGTGCTGGAGGGGTACTCCAACCACGTTATGGACCAGGTGGGAAAAGACCTCCTGGCGACCTACAGTTCCATGAAGGAACGGTTCGAGCGCAGGAGGGAACACCGGAGCGGTGTGGAGAGGCTTTTCCGGCGGCTGATAGGCATCGACCTGAAGCTACAGCAGTACAAGATCGGCAAGGCGTTCGTGGACGAGGTCGTCCGGCAAGAGGATGTCGCTTTTCTGAACCGGGTCTGGGAGAGTCCTGACGCGATGCCCTCCCTCGATGAGATCATGAAACCATCCCTGTGGATCGAGCGGATCAAACATATTGTTTGACCGCCGCTTGCTTGCGAGAAAGGGGTCAGGCCTTGCCGAGAGCGATCTTGTCTGACCGCCGTTTGCTTGCGAGGGAGGGGGCCTTGCCAAGAGCAATCTTTCATTGAACACCGCTATAAGGCCTTACCCCACTTGTTGGCCGGCTATAAGGCCTTACCCCACTTGTTGGCTATCTTGTTTAGCCACCTCTTGTCTGACCGGAGGGGTCAGGCCTTCTCGCCATAACGTCTAATTTCGGCCACCGCTATAAGGCCTTACCCCACTTGTTGGCTATCTCCTGTCGCGCTCCCTGGCGTTATTGTAGCCTTCCAGCGCGAAGCAGATGGCCCGGTCGAAGTACAGGACCACCTTGTTGTTCAGTTCCAGCGCCCTGTACACCTCCAGGTTCGTGGACATTATCCCCTGCTCCAGCAGGTGCAGCCAGAGGTAGCGCTTGATAAACACCAGGACCATCACCACCTCTTCCATCCGAAAACCCTTGTTGTACAAGGACTCCCCGAACATCTCGTAGGTATACTTAACGTCCTTGTCGCTGGACGGTGTCAGCCAATAGCCGAGCTTCCTGTAGACGTTAGTCGCCATCTCCAGGCCCTCTTCCTCGGAGATGTTCTTGAAGCCGGGCGTGTAGTGCGATTCCTTGACCTCCCGGTACCATGTCCTGGCGACCTCATCGGCCCTGCTCTCGATTATCGCTACAAGCTGTTCCTCGAGCACTGCTCCCCCTGCTTACCTCGTATTACTACCTCTAGTGTTCCGTCTCATAAATGCAATGGCATTCGAGTGCCGCTGCATCCGCTCCTGCTGCGTTCCGCTCCCTGCGCCGTACTCAGTGAGTACGCCTCAGTCGCGCGCCTTGCCGGCGCGGCGCATCGACGCTCTCGGTGCTTCACCGCATTTATGAGACGGAACACTAGATTATCAGATAGCCGGTGCCTGTAAGTCAATCACCCGGCCGCTCGGCCGCGCACTCGGAGACGTCACCAGCGGCGACCTCCAGCGCGTGGGGCACAGCGGGCATCACCACGCTCAGGCACTCACGGGCACCCTTGGGGCTCCCCGGCAGGTTGATGATCAGGGTCCCCCCCGAAAAGCCGCAGACCGCCCTGGATATCATCGCGTGCGAGGTGACCTTCAGGCTCTCCGCCCTCATCGCCTCGGCCAGGCCCGGCACCTCCCGGTCAATTACGTCCAGCGTTGCCTCCGGCGTCACGTCCCTCGGCGAGACCCCGGTGCCACCGGTGGTAATCACCAGGTTCAGGTTCTCGCCGCAGAGACGTTG
>JAHIPE010000122.1 GCA_018894655.1 Actinomycetota bacterium | reverse complement strand
CTTTGCCGCAATAGCGGTCACCTTTGACCCGATGTCCATTCCAACGTACACTGTACTCATCGGACGTCTCCTTTCTGCTCGGTTCGACATCAATAAACAATTACCGAGTATATCTGAGGCGTCCGTTTCTTATTATTCCAACAGCCCGGGGATGGCGACGTTGTCTCACCGTCGCTTGTGTACGAGGGAGTGGTCAGGCCTTCTTGCCATAACTTTGTCTTACCACCGTTTGGTTGGCTGGAGGGGTCAGGTGTTCTTGTCACAACGCTTTTATCACTGACGCCGCTCTAACACCTGACCCCACTTGGTGGCCTTATTGCCACTGCTTTAAGGCGCTGACCCCACTGTTTGGCGGTCTCTAGAGCGCCGCGGAAGCCGAGTTCCGGCCGTCTTGCTTGGCGGCGTAGAGGGCGAGGTCAGCCTTGCGGATGAGGTCGTCCTCCTCGTCGGTGTCCTGAGGGAACGTCGCGACCCCGATGCTTATGGTCAGGTTCTTCACGCGCATATCCTCCTCGCCGGGGAAGTGGAAATCAGACACCGCCCGGCGCACCTTCTCCGCCACCACCATCGCTTCGAACGAATCGGTCTCCGGGAGCACCACGCAGAACTCGTCGCCCCCGTAGCGGAAAACCTTGTCCACGTCGCGGGTGTTCCTGTCGACTATCGAGGCTATCTGGGAGAGCACCACGTCCCCCCTCTGGTGGCCGAGGCTGTCGTTGTACACCTTGAGGTTGTCGACATCCACCATCAGGAACGAGACCGGCCTGACGTAGCGCCGGGCGCGGCTGACCTCGTCGGCCAGCACGGATGCCAGGCGCCTCACGTTGAAGACTCCCGTCAGGGGGTCTGTCACCGCCAGGCGGTTTATTTCCTCGAACAGCGTCGCCCTCTGCAGGGCCAGCGCCACCTGGTCGGCTATCGCCAGTGCAAATTGCTGGTCCTCCTCGCTGAACGCGTTCGGCTTCTCGCTTCGGATGTGGAGCACCCCCAGCGTCCTGCCCTCGACCTTCATCCCCACGCAGATGGTAGAGCCGTAGGCTATCTTCTCCAGCGTCCGGCATTTGAGTTCGGCGGCAGAGAGGTCGTCGATCCCCACAAGGGTGTCCTGAGCTACCGCCCAGCACTCGCCGGCGTTCCTGTACGGCCCGCTGGATATCTTTTCCACGGCCCGTGAGGAGTACCCGAACGAGTCGACGTACCAGAGGCACCCGTCGTCTGCGTCAATCCTGTATATCAACCCGGAGTCGCAGTCGAACAGGTGCCTGACCGTATCCAGGGCGATGCTCATGATCTTCTCGAGGTCCGCGGTGGACCCTATGGCGTTCGTCAGTTGGATCAGGCTCACCATCTGCGCCGCGTCCGACTTGATCCTCTCGTGCAACCTGGCGTTCACCACCGCCAGCGCGGCCTCCCCGGCGACTACCGCCAGCCGCGTCTTCTCATCGCCGGAGAACTCCCTGTCCTCGTCGTCAGCCACGCACAGAAACCCCGAGATGCGCCCCTGTGAGAAGAAAGGCGCAAGAAGGGCGACTCCCTCCACGCACAGAAACGGCGGCAGCCCCGAGCTCTCCACCGGCCGGTTCAGAATGAGGGCGGGCGGCCTCTGGGCGAGGTTGTACATGTCCTCTATCTCGCTCACCGCTACTCCGCTCCCCTCGGGGAACTCGACCCGGCTCCCGCCGAGCCCGATAGAGACCCGGGGCAAGAGCATCCCGCAGGGCTCGTCCAGCACGAACGCCGAGCACGTGGGCGCGCCGGTGCTCCTGATGGCAAGCTTGCAGGCACTCTCGAGGACCTGGTCCATGACCAGCGAGGAGCCCAGCTCCCGGCTGGTCTTGTACATGATGTCCACCTCGCTCCGCTTCCTCTGCTCGTCGGCGTAGCGCGTTGCGTTCTCCATGCCGGTGGCGGCCTGGGCCAGGATCGCCGTACAGGTCTCTGCCTCCCTGTCGGTGAAGTACCTCTTGATCCCGCGCCTCTCCACGAAGACGATGCCCTCCACCTCGTTCCTCAGTATCATCGGCAGCACCAGCAGCGCCCTGATCCCGAAATCCTTCATCCAACGGCGATCCAGCAGGGGGTCATCCCCGGCTTTGTTGATGATAATGGGCTCTCGCGTCTTGATCACCTTGCTGGCGACATTCGCCTTGCTCAGGTCTATCTCGAGATCGAAGAACTCCTCCCTCAGGCCCGGGTCCTTCTCGGTCGTGCTCCGGGCCACCGCCCAGCGCCTGTCCCCGCCCACGAAGAAGGCGCTGCAACGCCCCTGCCCCGCCGCCTCGCTCATGCTCTCCACCACCGCGTCCATCAGCTCGTCGGGGTCCAGCGTAGCCATCGCCGCGGCCACCCGGGATAACACTCTGGAGGTGCGCCGCTCCCGCTTCTCGCGCTGGGTCACGTAGACGGTTATCACCGCCACCATGACCATCAACCCGATGCGGAGCAGGGTGTCGCCCACCACGGTCCCGACCGTGTCGTCGCCAAGCCGCGACACGATGGTTATCCCGTAGAGAACGGAAAGCCCCAGCGTCACCAGCGCGGTTTCCCGGTAGCCGAACCGGGTAGCCACCACGATGATGAGGATGGGTAAGATCCAGAATATGTCCGGGATGCGGTTGGGCCAGAGCAGCAGTGAGGTGAACACCAGGGCGACATCCAGGATGGCGGTTATGTTGACGACGACCGCGGCGTCGTACCTCGACCTCTTTCGCGCCTTCAAGAACAGAAGGGTCATCCCGGTGTTCCCGATGATGACGCCTACCACGATAGCCAGGCGGACGCTGAAGCTCACGGGCTCCCTGGGGGAAAGCGGGAGCAGGACGAAAGGGGCCAGCAGGAAAGTGGCAACCCACTGTAGGACCATGGCGAAGTCTTCGACAGTGAGTTGCTTCCTCAACGCACTCACCTTCGTCTACGGTACGACCTTGCCCAGGGGTAGCTCCAGGATCGCTTGAGCCCCGGCTTCCTTGAGGCGCGGTATCAGCTCGGCCAGCGCGCTCTTTTCCACCACGGTCTCCACCGCGAACCCCCCGTCGGCAAGCTCGCTGACGGTCGGGGAACGCATCGCGGGGAGCATGTCCACAACCGCGTCCCTGCGCTGTGCCTCCACGTTCAACTTGAGCAGAACCTTGCCCCGAGCTTCGATGGCCGACAGCAACAGTGTCTTTATCTCCTCCATCGACTTGCGCTTGCGCGGGTCCGCGTAGCTCTCCCGGTTCGCTATCAGCTTGGTGGAGGTACGGAACACCTCACCGATGACCTCGAGGCCGTGCGCCCTGAGCGTGCTTCCGGTCTCGGTTATCTCCACGATCGCGTCTACTATGTTGGGCACCTTGGCCTCGGTAGCCCCCGCCGATGCTATCACCCTTGCCTGCACACCCAGTCCATCAAAGTAACGCCTGGCTATGCCGGGGTACTCGGTCGCCACGGTTGTGCCGGGAGGGAGGTCCTCGGGCCTGCTTATCCCTGACGAGCCCCGCACCGCCAGGACGATCCGCAGGTTCGATGTGCCGCCGGTCTTTGCGTAGGGG
>JAHIPE010000121.1 GCA_018894655.1 Actinomycetota bacterium | reverse complement strand
CAAGTTTGGGAAGGATATCCACCATCGTCCCGATGCTCACCCGCCCTTGAGGCAAGGACTCGTCGAGACCCGGGACCTCTCGGAACGCCTCGGTGGCCATGATGCCCGCCTTGGAAAGATGGTCCGCGATTTGAATGAAGCGGTCGAGGGCCTTTACCTGCGTTCCGGCGTAAGGGATTGTCTCGAGGAATCCCGTGCTGACCTTGCGCGACCCAAGCTTTGAATCTGCCTTTTCTACGTGGTTTTGGGCCTCGGCGAAGCCTGCGGCGGCTGGCTCCAGATCCCCTTTCTCCAGGCTTTCCACGGCGGAAAAAAGCTGGTCCTTGGCGGCCTTCATCTCCCTGTAGGCCCCGAGCGAGCTGAAAACTCCGATCAGGCCAAGCACCAACAGCGCCACCGCAATGCAAATGCCGACTATCAATAAGCGCTTTTTCATAATGGTGGATTATACCACAGAAGGCCTTCCTGCCCACCAGAGCCTCATCGGTGGAAGCGGTCTCCCCCCACAGCCGCGAATCCGGGGCGGCCTGAGAGACCGCCCTCAAGCGGGGGGAAGTACATAGTATCCCGTCTCACAAATGCAATGGCATTCGAACGCCGCTGCATCCGCTCTCGGTGCTTAACCGTATTCATGAGACGGGACACTAGAGTCCGCTGTCGGACTTTAGCTTCATGGCTCTTTGTTCGAGCTCCTGGCCCTTGTCAACAAGAGGATTGATCTCGTCCTGGAACCGTTGCTGAAGCGCGGGATAGAAGGACAGGTCTTTAGAGCTCACCATCGCGACACGCTCGTCGAGGAACGCGTGCGTCTTCCTTATCATCTGGTCCAGGATGTCGAGTTCGGCTATTCGCAGCTCCGCGTATTCCCTGTAATAGCCGGCGTCGCTCATCCCCATGATCTTCTCGAACTCCGATTTCGCGGCTTGAATCGTAACCAAGAGCTCGTCGCCCGAGGCCTTGACCTGCTGGACTTCGCCGGCGATTGTTTCCGGGTCCGCGCTCAACGAGTTTATCTGGGCGCTCCAGGCTGAAGCCTTTGACTCGTATTCCTGGAGTAGTTTGTCGCCGCTGTTCATATACGGCTTCGCCTGCCGCGCGTCCGACCCACAGCCGGTTACCATTACGGCTGCGGTAAAGACCATAAGGAGCGCCAACAACAGGGCAATGCTCTTCTTCATCTATTCCCCGTCTCCTCTCTAGAGCAGATTGTCATTTCATTAATACCAACTTCACCACCTGCCGCTACCGATCCCGGCATTTTACCATGAAAGGCCATCCTCATGGATTGTGGGATCACTCTCGCGCCGTTCCTTGTGGGTTCGAAACCCGCCCGTAACCAGTTCGCCGGAGCGCACGAAGTAGAGCGCGGTTTCCTTGACCGTCTCGCCGGTGCACCTCTCCCACGCCTCCGCGTAGAGCCGGACCTGGGGAGCGTACTTCTCCGCGAGACGGGCGGTCCCGGCACTGTCAACCATGTCCGTCTTGTAATCCACCAGCACCCAGCCGTCTTCCTCCTCGAAGGCAAGATCGATGGATCCCCGTAGCACGGTGGGCACGCGCGTGTCTTCCTCCAGCGGGACCTCGAAGGGAACCTCGGCGAACCATCTTCGGCTCCGGAGCGCCCGGCTCCATACCTCCGACTCCACAACCGTGCTCGCGGTGCGGGCGGCTTCGCCGGCCAGGCGCACGTCGAGGCCGTTCTCCACCAGCGCGGCCCGGGCCACCTCCTCCAGGTCTGCCTCCGGGTTCCCCATCGCCACCTGGAGCAGGACGTGGATGACCGTGCCCCACAGGGCGCCGTGCTCCCCGTCATCCTCCGGGGCGCCCGGCGTTTCCGCCGTCGTCTTCCGGAGGGCGACAGGAGTGTCGCCCCTCAAGGTGAGGGCGTACTCCTTGGCCGCCCTCACATCGTAGGTGGGGACCTCCACCGCCCTCAGGCGCCCGGATATCGCTTCGCAGGCGCGCCGGACCTCACCTGATGAAACAGGGCTCAGGGAAACCGGGGGCGGCTCCTGCCCGCCGGGGTCGGTCATCTCCCGGCCTTCGGGGATATACGGCTCGAAGTACTTCCAGGGATTGTACCGGTTCCCTTTCACCTTCTCGGTAATCATCATGGCCGCGCCCGCCCGCGTCGCCGCCACGTACCTCAGGCGAAGTTCCTCGGCCCTGGTGAACCGCTTCTCCTTCTGTGCCATCGCCTCCCATCCCGCCGGGCGTGCCAGCGGCGTCGAGCCCCATCCGCCCTCAGGCCTCTTGTCGATAGCCATGTAACCGAGGACCTTCCCCCCTGACCTGTCCACGTGAAGCAGGGCGTCGTGGTCCGACTCCCCGAAAGGGTCGGCCAGGAAAACCACCGGCGCCTCCAGCCCCTTGGCCTTGTGCAGGTTCATCACCCTTACCGCCGGCCTCTCCCCGGGCCGGCAGGATATGCCGTCGTAGCTCTCCTCCATCTCCACCAGTTCGCCCAGGCGCTCCACCATGCCGGCCGTCGTCCAGACCCCTTCCCGCGCGCCTCGCAGGACCTCGAGCGCCTTTGCCAGGCTTCCGGCCTCTACGTCCCCGCCGGGCCCGGCGGCGGCAAGCGCCATCAACCCGCTGTCCTCCAGGATCCTCTCGATCGCGGCCACCGGTGGGTGCCGCTTGAGCCAGCCAGAGTACCTCTGAAGGGCGGCGAACGCGTCCCCTATGGCGTCCGCGTCCTCCGATTCGAGCCCCGGTGGGACCGGCGCACGGTAGGAAAACCTGCCGCCCGCAACCTTGAAATCGTAGAGCGCGGCGTCACTTACGCCGAACACCTCGCTTCGCAGCGCCGCCACCAGCGCGACCGGGTCATCGGGGCGCGCCACAGCCCTCAGGCAGGCGTGGAGTAACTTCAACTCAACCACCCTGTTCATCGCGCTCCCACCGGTGACCGTATGGGGAATCCCGTATCGGCGCAGGCGGCGCGAGTGCTCGGCCAGGTTCTCGAGCTTGCGGGTGAGTATCATGAAATCGTCGTAGCCGGCGGCGGGCGGCTTCCCGGCCCCGGCCTCCCTCTCGGTCCGGGGCACCCTCATGCCTGAATCGACCATGTAGCGAATGGTCCTGGCTATCCGGTCGGTCTCGTAGGAGACGACCATCGGCTTGTTGGAGTACTCCTCCGGGACCACGAGCGCGTGGACGCCGGACAGGTCCCCGGCGCTCCCCCCGGCCCTTCCACGGTCGAGCGGAACGTAACCGGGGGACTCGTCCGACCCCCTCGGGGGGAACCGCAGCATAGCCCCCCACGTGCTTTCCTCGTCCTCACCATGCGGCTCGAACACGCCGTTGACCCAATCGACGATATCGCCGACAGAGCGGAAGTTGACCGATAGCCGCAGCTCCTCCCCCGACCCCTCCCCGCAGATGATCCTCTTCACCTCGTTGTAGATGACGATATCGGCGCGCCTGAACCGGTAGATCGACTGCTTGGGGTCGCCCACCACGAACAGGGAGCCGGGACGGGGCCTGCACTTGCGCCAGTCCTTCTCCCTGGTATCGCCGGCGGTGAGCAGGAGCAGCATCTCCGCCTGTATGGGGTCTGTGTCCTGGAACTCGTCGACCAGGACGTGTGTGAACCTCCTGCTGAAGTACTCCCTGACGTTGGGGTTCTCCCGCAGGAGGCCCGCTGCCTTCATCAGCAGGTCCTGGAAGTTGAGCACGCCGCGCTCGCGCCTGGCCTCATCGTACACCTCTCTTGCCGCGAACATCACCCGGAGCACCAGCTCGTACCGCTTCTCCAGCCAGGCTTCCGCGAGCGGCCTCGCCACCGACTCCCGGAACTCCTCCCAGCGCGCAAGTTCGGCCTTCGCCTCTTCCCTGGTGAACGCCTCGTTCTTCATCCACACCTTCTGGACAAGCGTTACTCCCCGGTTGAAGCGGGACAGCACCTCCATGAAGCGGGCGGGCTGCTGAAGCTGCTCGGGGGTGCAATGCGCCAGGACCCGGGGCAGGCGCCTGTACTCGTCAATCAGGGTGTCGT
>JAHIPE010000120.1 GCA_018894655.1 Actinomycetota bacterium | reverse complement strand
TTGATACCGGGTTACACTGACGCTCTGAAGACCCGTCCTTTCCTCTGGTTCCAATTGCAACTCCAAGCTCGCCGGATTACCTACAGGGAAAATATAACACTTTAGATGGGAGTTCTCCCGGACCGCCCGTAGAACGGTCCGCCATCGGTGCCACTACAGGTACCGCCTTCCGGGCGGCACCCGCCGGATGTATGCCAGTTTGGCGGGTCAAGCCCCTGGGCCTGTTACCTCTTCGATCTTATCCAGGATCTCCTGTAGCTCGAACGGCTTGATCAGGAAACCCTCGGCCCCCATCGAGAGGCCCATTTCGATGTGCTCCGAACCGGTCTTCGCAGATACGAAGATAACCGGGATGTCCTTGGTTTCAGGGTCGAGCTTTAGTCTCCGGCAGACCTCAAAGCCATCCACATCCGGCATCATGATGTCAAGGAGCACCAGGTCGGGCGACTCCCCCTTTACGATCATGACCCCCTTCACCCCGCTCAAGGCCTCCACAACCTCGTAACCGCTCGTGGCCAACATGATACGCAGGACCTTGACCATGGACGGATCGTCGTCTATGACCGCTATCTTGATGGACTTATCCTTGTTGCTCTTCCGCATCCGGGTCTCCGTTTCTTCCGGCGGGAAACCGGGAACCTCCGTACGGCACATAACCCCGCTTAATGATAACGGGCGTTACGCCACTTTTCCTTATCAATTTATCAGAATACGGCTAATAAGTTAACCTGAGGTCGCTGGGTGGGCCGGGCAGCGCTTGACCAACGGGCGCAACGAAACTAGCATAGGCAGGACAGTAAAAAAATGGGTAAGCAGGCTTACGGAGGAGAGCGTTGGACGATAATGTAACGGTTCGACTTGAGAAGGTGTCAAAGACATACCAGATGGGCGAGATCGAGGTCAGGGCCTTGAGAGAGGTAGACCTGACCATACCCAAGGGCAAGTTCGTTGTCGTCCTGGGCCCCAGCGGCTCCGGCAAGACCACCTTGCTCAACTGCATCGGTGGCATCGACTCACCGACCAGCGGCACGATAGTAATCGGGGGGAACGACATCTCGGAGCTGAGCGAGAAGGAGTTGACCAAGTTCCGCCGCAATACGGTCGGCTTCATCTTCCAGTTCTTCAACCTCATCCCAACCCTTACCGCTCGCGAGAACGTCGACTTCGCGCTGGACCTGGTCCCCAAGGAGACCAGGGGGTCCGCGCTGGAGGTCCTGGAGCAGGTCGGGCTGGGAGACCGGGCCAACCACTTCCCCAGCCAGCTTTCCGGCGGAGAGCAGCAGCGGGTGGCGGTAGCACGAGCCCTGGCGAAGCGCCCGCCGGTGGTCCTGTGCGACGAGCCGACCGGCGAACTGGACTTCTACACCGGCATAATGATCCTGCGCCTTATGCGCGACGTCTCCCGGCAGGAAAACTGCAACTTCCTGGTGGTGACCCACAACTCCGCTATCGCCCAGATGGCTGACACGGTGGTGCGCCTTCACAGCGGTGAGATATCCTCCATCGAGATAAACGAGAACCCGGAAGACCCTGAGAACCTGGTCTGGTAGCAACTGCCGCCTCCTGGAAGCCCGGCCCGAGGCCGTCACCCG
This sequence comes from Actinomycetota bacterium, assembly GCA_018894655.1. Classification (GTDB taxonomy): domain Bacteria; phylum Actinomycetota; class Geothermincolia; order Fen-727; family Anoxymicrobiaceae; genus JAHIPE01. Next base: position 5,426 of record JAHIPE010000120.1, on the reverse strand, counting down.
CTAGGCCGGATGCGGTCGCCGCGGCCCCATCCGGTCATCCAGGCTGACGCGGTCGCCTTTAATGGTCCCCGTTCTCTCGAGAGTGCCGGCGGGGAGCTCGATCGCCTGCCGGGCGCCCCATGCCACCGGTGAGATACGGCGGGGGGACAGCCCCTGGCGCGTCAGCACTACTCCTCCCGAACCGTCGACGAATAGCACGTCTATCGCGAACCGCATGCCGAACGTATGGACATGCCTGCAGCGGAGTATGATGAGAGCCTCGCCGGGCTCGAGTCCGTCACGGCCTATGAGCCCGCGGCGCCGCTCCCTGGAGGTGGTTGCCAGTACCGCGTTCGAGGCCAGGAGCGCCCCCCGGGTGTCGTTGGTGACGCGGCAATACCGCGTCCGCCCATCCGCCCCCCGGCGATGCCCCCTCCCCGGTGCCGGATGCCGGTCCACCATCTCGCGGCTCACGTCCTCTCGCCTACCACCTTCGCCGGGACCCCGACGGCTATCGCGTACTCGGGGATATCCTTGGTCACCACCGCTCCCGCGCCCACTACGGCCCGTCGTCGTTCCCCATGACCTCGATGGTCCGGGGAATGAAGACCCTGTCCCCCACGACGAGCGACAACTGACCGGCGAGATAGAGATCGATCCGGCCCGATATCCACGGGTAGGCGCCGAGCGTGACCCCCTTGCGCCGCAGGTGCCACGCGTTGAACAGTACCCTGAAACGGTCCAGTATAACCGGCAGGCCCCTCCCCCCGTCTATGGCCTTCTTCAGCACTGACGGTTCCGAATCTCGTTCACTTGAGTACCATACCACGGTAGCAGGAAACCTGCGGCTCGAGATCCCCACTGTCCGCGAAGCTGTAGTACGCGCTGCCGGCCCCTATGACCAGATGGTCGAGCAGTGGTATTCCCAGGATCCGCCCGACCTCCTCCAGCCTGGAGGTTATCCGCCTGTCCTCGTCACTGGGGAGGGGGTCTCCGCTGGGGTGGTTGTGGGCGAAGATAACCCCGGAGGCCGCATTGCGCACCGCTGGCCTGAACGCTTCCCGGGGGTGGACTATGCTCGCCGTCAGAGTCCCCTTGGAGATGACCTCGGTGCGGATGAGCTGCAGCTTCGCGTCCACCATTGCGCAACTGAAGACCTCTGTGCGCTCATTCGCCATCCACGGCCAGAACGCATCGCAGACATCAGCGCTCGAACCGAGCCGCACCCCGGGGGTGGCGCCTGACAGGGCCCTTCGCCCCAGTTCTATAGCCGCAATAACCACCGACGCCTTTCCGGGGCCGATGCCCTGTACAAGGAGCAGTTCGGCAGTCGTGACATCGGCAAGCCCCGCTACCCCTCCCGCGCTGTCGATGACCTCACGCGAGATGCTCCCCGCGTCCCGCCCGGCGGAGCCGGACCCCAGGACCACCGCCAGCAACTGGGAGTCGGTCATGCGTGCCGAACCCAGCGCCGCAAGCCTCCCGCGCGGGCTATCCGCACCCAGACGGCCTTTTCCTCCATTCACTGATATACCCTCCTGAGTCCTCCCCCATGGGGAGAGAACGGCAGCAGCCACCTCCCCCTCGGGCGGGGATGATCCGACGGAAAATGCGGGCGGACCGGCACCCGGCCTCGCCTGGAGAGGGATTAAGCAATACAACCTAATAGCATTATACAACAGGGGGACGACAAAGGGAAACGCGCCCGTTGGGGATTTAGTGTTCCGTCTCATAAATGCAATGGCATTCGAGTGCCGCTCCTGTCCGCTCCCGCTGCGCTGGGCTCCCTGCGCCGTACTCAGTGAGTACGCCTCAGTCGCGCGCACTTAAGGCGCGGCGCTCAGGCGCTCTCGGTGCTTCACCGTATTTATGAGACGGGACACTAGATAAGTCCTGTCATCACAGACGTCTTATATAAACCCAGATTTCCCATATTAGACCACAAAGGAAACTCCCCTTGAACCGCTTAAGTAGCAGTGTGAAAGGATTTGTCGGCAACAAGGGGAGACCCTGAAGGCTCTATCCAAACTGAATCACGCATGGGTCTCAAGAGCTATATTCTCCACCAGGACGACTGAGAGACCTCAAACACGTGGGGTTGACCCGCGTCTCGTAGCGCCGGCATCTTGCCGGCATCCCCTGGGCCTCTCCTCGAGACCGGCGAACCCTTCCTCACAGAACCTCTTGCGCCATTTCGATACAATCTGCCTCGGCATGTCTAATCGCTCTGCGATCTCCTTGTTCATTATTCCTTCTGCTGCCATGAGAACTGCCTTGGCTCTTACTACATCCCTATATGGTGACGTATAACTCCTGGCCCTGGACTCCAGCCTCTCCCGCTCCTCTCCCGACAACACAATGTTATATGGGCTCTTTCTCGGCATAATACCCCTTTTGTGGTATGAGAGCATTATACCATACCGCACCGTAACCTGACTAGTTATATACGTCATCGTACATATGATTTGCTGTGCTTAGCCAGTGCTGGCGGGGAATGGCACGCGACTCGTTAGATGGCCAACATCAATCGTCTGGGTGATTCGCGCAGCATCCGGGTGACTGAAATATCAACCTTTCAAATGTTAAAGTTCAAGGTAGTAGATGCCGTTGTTATTAGCGAAGCTTTATATATTGGTATTCACTGTGGGGAAAAGAAGTCGCGAAAAAGGCAACACGGAAACGGGATTCGATGATGAGCAACATTGCAGGGCGGCGCCCGAGAAGAAACATAATGGCCGTGAAAGAAGCAGGCGAGCCCGGCCTGCCCATCTTCTGGTGGTGGCCCATAATCATCGCCCCGTTCTCCGTATTAGGACTACTGGTATTGTACTGGCATGAGGCCTCGCTCTTCCTCGACATGACCCCCCAGGACGCTTTCCTATGCTTGTTCTCGCTGGCTACGGGTTTCCTGATCCTGTGCATGTTATCGCTGGTGATGACAGCCCGTATATACATCAAAGTATATATTAGGCGAAGCAGGGATAGTACAGACAAGACAGAGGCGGTAGATGCAGGCCCTCGGTAGAAGAACCATAGAATTACTGGTTGTCCTGCTTTGCGTGGCCATGCTGATTGGCGTTGCCATACCCGCATACTTGAAGATCGTTTCGCGGGCCAGGGAGATCGCCGCCATACACAGCCTGGAGGAGGCACAGAAAGTCATTGCCGTGGTCATAAATGACCCGTCATACTCGAACCTGGCCCTCGGCCCATATCAGATCATAGATGCCGGCCTGATGAACGACATGGAGCCGAAGATCTTCTGGCAGGATGTGTCCCCCGGTGAGAACCTGCCCGAATACGACAAGTTGAGCAAGAAGGGCCTTGGGTCCGTTTACATATTGAACGACGGGAACCACAATGAGCTGTGGATTTACGGTGTATCGGAAAACCGGGTGATCCTCTATGCGCACGGGGTGGATGGTGTATGGATGGATACAGGGTCGGTGCCCTACGAGCAGGGCTTTCCCCGCTGAACAGTCGATGCTGCTTGCAAAACATGGCGGTTGTCTATACCTTACAAAGAAGGGTGTTCTCCGTATCACGCGGTGAGTCATGAATGAGTCGTGGATCGGGAGCGATATGGCCATGAAAGACAACACGGAAGAAGTGCCTTCGGGACATACCGCCGGTGGTCACGCCAGAGGAAACAAGCGCTACCAGGGCAAAGGAGCCCCTCGTTCGGTTTACGGGAGTGTCATCAGGGAGGCATGGCCCTTCTTGCTTCTGATAATATTCAGTTCTCTATGTTTCCTGACCGAGTCACTGGGCATTTTCCAGGAGGGAATGGGCCGTTACTTTTATCTTGGCGCGTGCGCGGCCTCCGGGGCGCTTGGCTTAATAGGGCTGATCCTTTGGATGTCTTCGGAGATAGCCACGCACAGTGAAACCTTGAGACTCACAAGGCTGGTGGCCACGGGAGATGGCCTGCACTCCGAGATCGAGTCCAAGAGCCATTACTTCGAAAGGCACTGGAAGGCGGTCTCCAGGTGGGCCGAGCTGGTTTCCCGGGAGATGGGCCTGCTCGAGGCGGAAGTCCGCACAATCAGCAGGGCCGCGGAGATAATGGATGTCGGCATGCTGGACCTACTGGATGAGATCGACGGTGAACCACTGGACGAGCGTATGAGGAAGCTCATTGAGGAGCACCCTGTCATGGGCGAGAACATCCTCAGGGTCATCCACCCGGACTGGGAGGTTCTGCCCCTGGTCCGCCACCATCACGAGCGCTTCGACGGGTCCGGGTATCCAGACGGCCTCAAGGGAGAGGAGATACCTCTGGGGTCCCGTGTCCTTTCCGTGGCCGACTCCCTGGTTGCCATGGCCTCCGAGCGTGCCTACCGGGAAGGGCTGGACCCGGAAGAAATCGTTGCGGAGCTACATCTGCATAGCGGAAGCCAATTCGACCCCGGGTGCGTTGATGCCCTCATGAGGGTCAGCGGGCGTATCATGGGAGCTTTCGAGGACCCGAGGGAAGTCCTGGATAAACTATGTTGACACCTCCGGTGTTCGCAATGGACCGGCTTACCCTGAGTGAGATCAGGTGGCGAACTTGAAGTGCATGACATCGCCGTCCTGGACCACGTAGTCGCGGCCCTCGATGCGCAGGGCGCCTTTGTCCCGGGCGGCGTGGAAATCGCCGGAGGTGATGAAGTCGTCGTAGTGGACGACCTCCGCCTTGATGAACCCCTTCTCGAAGTCGCTGTGGATGCGCCCGGCGGCGTGGTCGGCGTGGGAGCCGACCGGGATGGGCCATGCCCTGCACTCTCCTGAATCAATAGAGAAGAAAGTAATCAGGCCGAGCATCTCGTAGCTCGAGTGGACTAGCCTCTCCAGGCTCTCCTCCTCGATCCCCATCTCGGCCTCGAACTCGGTCGCCTCCTCCGGTTCGAGTTCCGCCAGTTCCGCCTCTATCTCCGCGTTCACCACAAGCACCGGCAGGCCTCTCTCCCCGGCCCACACCCTCATCCGCGCCTCGAGTGGTTCATCCGGCCCGTCTTCGCCGACGTTGAGGATGATGATTTCGGGCTTGACACTGATGAGACCGGCGTCCGCCGCGAAACCTTCGACTTTTACCAGCACCTTTCCCCGTTCGGAGATGGGCCCGCCACCCAGCATCTCCTCCACCTCGATGAGCCCATCCAGGCGCGCCTTGCAATCCCTGTCGCCGTTCTTGGCATCCCGCTTTGCTTTGCTTATCATGCGTCGGAGGACCTCGAGGTCGGCAAGCCGGAGTTCGGTCTCGATGAGTTCCACGTCGTGCACCGGGTCGACGGAGCCGGTCGCGGGAGGCACGTCCGGTGCCTCGAACGCCCTCACGACGTGTACCACCGCGTCCACCTCGCGAATATCAGCCAGGAAGCGGTTCCCCAGGCCCGCCCCCTTGCTCGCGCCCTCAACCAGCCCCGCTATGTCCACGAACCTCACGCTGGAAGGCACACGGCGCT
>JAHIPE010000119.1 GCA_018894655.1 Actinomycetota bacterium | reverse complement strand
GCGCCCGGTCCTGGCGGCCCGTCGATTCATGATTTTACCTTACCGAGCGTGTAATCCCTGGTGCCAAGCCCAAGGGACTCCGCGTGCTCGAGCTGCTTCCACCATTCGATCCCGGTCATGGCGAGGATCTTGTCGGTGGAGCCGGCCACCTCGGGGTGGTCTGCCCTCCCCGGCAGCGGGGTGGAGGCGTTCACAAGGTCCGCCGACGCCTGGTCCGATGCAACCGGGTCCGGGGAGACCACAACACCGATGTCGGGGAAGACGGGGTTACCCGAGAAGTCCTCGCAGTCGCAGCACCGGGTTATGTCGGTGAGGAAGTTCACGAACACCGCGCGGCCCGGTTCAAACCGGGAGAGCACCCCGGCCGCCGCCTCGGCCAATGCGCGGGCGAACCAATCGAAGTCGTGCGAGTAGCTTATCGCGCCCTTGGGGCAGGAGCCGATGCAGACGCCGCATCGCACACAGCGCTCAGTCAGGGCGGCCGATTCCTCGCCAAGCAGGACGGCTTCGCTCTTGCAGACATCGGCGCATTTCCCGCAGGCGTTGCAGAGGTCGGCGTCGATGGTAATCGAGGTGGACAGGTGGATGTCGGCCTTGGTCTGGCGCCCAACGCAACCCATGCCCAGTTGCTTTATGGAACCGGCCAGTCCGGCGGTCCAGGGATGCCCGGTCAGGTGCGTCAGCACTACCAGGGCGTCCGCGCCCGCGATCTCTGCCGCGACGTGTACGTTGTCAAGGCGTCGGCCGCGGGCATTCACGACCACGTCGGGTCCGGAGTCGGCGACCACGAAAGGACAACCCATCGTTTCACCGGTAAAGCCGTTCCAGGCGGCGGTGCTCACGAGCTCTTCTGGCGTGAACCGCTCTCGGCAGTACAGCGTGGTGGTCTCCGTGACGAACGGGACCGCGCCCCGGCGCAGAAGCTGGTCGGCCACCGAGCGGACAAGCGACGGCCTGAGGTATGTGATGTTGTTCATCTCGCCGGGATGTACCTTGACCGCGACACTGTCGCCGGCGGAGAGCGAATCGAAGAAGCCGACCCGGTGCATCATCATCGAGACGCGACGGTTAAGGGCGTCGATCTTCCCGGTTGACTCGAACGGCGTGAAAAGGACCTCACTTGCCATTTTCATCCTCTCCGCCGAACTCCATTCGAACCTTTCACCACTCAGAGGCGGGCCGAGAGCCCGCCCTAACCTCCATCGTACTCGACAAGGACCTTCACCGTAGGCGCCTTCGGGTCCGTAAGCAGCCTGTACCCGCGCTCTACCTCATCGAGCCCGACGGTGTGGGTGATGAAATCACCGGGTTCGATCAGGCCACCTGCGATGAGGTCCAGCGCCTTCTCGAAGTCCTCGCCTGTATACATGAGGGCACCCTTCACGTCGAGCTCTCCGTCCTGCACCAGTGAGACCGGGACGGGGACCGGCCGCGGGAAGACTCCTACCACAACGACCGTCGAACCTCTCGGCGCGAGCCGGACCGCGAGGTCCATGGTCTCCGGTTTCCCGACGCACTCGAAGACGGCCTGGAGACCGGCACCCGCAGGCTCCCCGCGGGTTGTCCCCGGCGGTTCCTCATCGAACAGGAGGGCTTCATCCGCCCCGAATTCGAGCGCCCTCCCCACGCGCTCCTGATTGTTCTCTATAACGGCGACCCGGCATCCCAGGGCCTTTGCCGCCCTGGTTATCATCAGGCCGATGACTCCCGCCCCGACCACCAGGATCCAGCCGCCCGGTCCTGCGCCCGACATCGCCAGGGCGTGTATCCCCACCGCCGCGGGCTCGGCGAGGGCTCCTCCCTTGAAATCGACGCCGGGGGGCAGGAGATGGACTCTGTCTCGCGGGACAGCTATCTTCTCGCACATGGCCCCGTCAGCCTGGAACCCGAGCACCCGCAGATTACCACAGATGTTGTACCGGCCGGATTTGCACAAGGGGCAGTGACCGCAGGCAAGGGATGGCTCCACGCAGACACGGGAACCGAGCAGTTCCGAGTGCACGTCGCCGCCTGCCGCGACGACCTCGCCGGAGAACTCGTGCCCGGGTGTCACGGGATACTTCACAAGCGGGTGTTTACCGAGGTAGGCGTGCACGTCGCTCCCGCAGATGCCGCACGCCCGGACCGTGATCAGTACATCGCCAGGGCCCGGAACCGGCTCGTCACAGCTCTCAAAGGAGAGGCTACCGGGCTTCTTCAGCACAACCCGCTTCACGTGGCCCTCCCTTCTCGAACAGTGAACGCGCTTCTTCTAATCGACGAAAAGACCGAGGGGGTCGAAATCGCTTCGCGCCAGTTGGGCGAAGAAGGCGATCCCGCACAGGTCTAGCAGGGCCACCAGCCAGCACGGCGCCCCGCGGCCCTCTTCCTGGTCGAAGTGATGGTACCAGGGGACCGGGACGGTTGCCGAGGGGTCTCGCTTCAAGGCCGCCCAGAACACCGCCGACGAAAGGTCCCAGGTGAAGCCAAGGGCCCCCAGGGCGGCAAGGTACCGCCGGTTGCGAAAGCAGAGGAAAGAGCCGATCGCCACCATTGTGAACGCCAGGTACCTGACCCCTATCCGCCGGAAGAGTACCCACTCGCCCCGAGTCCCGTACTCGGCGGCCAGGAGTCCCGCTCCCAAGACAAGGAGCGACGAACCCAGCGCCGACAGGCGGTCCGGCCCTTTGCTGCGGAGCCTGACAACCGCGGGAAACAGGCCCAGGACGAGCATGAAGACCCCCAGCAAGCCCAGCGTTGAGATGGGCACCTCCCTTACCGCGGGCAGCAGGTACGCCACCTCGCTGGAGGGCATGATTAGGAGGTACTGCTTGGCCCCCAGCGCGTCGCCGAGCTTCTCGAGCCGCCCCATGGCGGGCTCGATCAGCGCGAACGACACCACCAGGTCCGCGGCGAAGAACGGCGCGAGCTTACGGACCCTTTCGAGATTTGAGCTCAAATCTCCCACCTTCCCGGGCGATCAAACAAGACTCCCTGCCCCTCTTGCCATAGAAGGAATAGTGGCCGCCTGGCCTCTTTCACAATAACGCTACTGCTAGTATAAATTACTCTGTGAAAGGATACCGTTAAGCACTAAATAGTTGTAGTTGTAAGTGCCGGCGCCGGAGTTGAACCTCCGCTTGAAGGGCTAAAGCTCAGCGTAACCGTTTATACCTTCTTGAAGTTAGCCTCCAGGTCGCGGCTCGCGGTGGCGGTGAACCTGTAGTACCGGCTGGCGCACGCCCGGCTCCCGCCCTGGGTCCAGTTCACGAACCGGCGGCAGGAGTTGCCACTCGCCGCCACCATCACCGGGTCGCCGTGCCTGTATCTGCCGCCTCGGAGACCGTTCCGCCGGTATCGCCGCTCGGGGGAGTGCTCTGGCTCACCTTGATCTAATAGGGGTTGATGGGCTCCAGCCATACCCTGTAGACGTAGAGCTTGGAATTGGTGCCCGCACCCCACCAGTCGTTGTCGCGGGCGTGCACCCTGATGTAACGGGGCTCGTTGATGTGGCTCACGTCCAGGCGGTCCACCCCCTTCTCGAAACT
>JAHIPE010000118.1 GCA_018894655.1 Actinomycetota bacterium | reverse complement strand
CTGGAGATAGCGGCCGTGGTGGCGGGGCGGTCTACCTGCCTGCGCCGGCAGGTGGGCGCGCTCATCGTCAAGGACAAGCGCATTCTGACCACCGGGTACAACGGCGCTCCCAGGGGGCTTGCTCACTGCCTCGACGTCGGCTGTCTCCGGGATGATTCCGGTGCCGACTCGGGGAAGGTCCACGAGCTGTGCCGGGGGCTTCATGCCGAACAGAACGCGATCATCCAGGCCGCCCTTCACGGCGTCTCCATCGATGGGGGAGTGCTGTACAGCACCTACCAGCCGTGCGTGCTCTGCACCAAGATGATAATCAATGCCGGCCTCTGGGCGATATATTACCTGGAGCCTTATCCGGACCCCCTGGCAAAGAGGTTGCTGGAGGAGGCGGGCACCCTTTCAGAGAAGATGACACTAGAGCGCTGATTCGGCCAGATAGGCCGGACCGGCCGCCTTAATACAATGGGAACGTACTTCATAGCATTCGGAGCCGCGCTCGTCAGCGTCCTGGCCCTTACACCGGTAGCCCGTGCCCTGGCATTGCGCCTGGGCGCGGTGGACGTTCCCGAGGACAGGAAGGTCCACGAGAGGACGACCCCGACGCTGGGCGGCGTGGCGATCTACGCGAGCATTATGATAGGCATCGGGGTCTACCTGCTGGTGGCGGACCACCGTGTCTCCAGTGACATCCTGGGGATAATCCTGGGGGCCACGGTCATCTTCGCCTTCGGGGTGGTCGACGACATCAGGGGGCTGTCGCCTCTCTCCAAGCTGTTCGGCCAGATCCTGGGAGCGGGGGTGCTGGTCGTAATGGGGGTCCAGATCCAGAACATTCACATCCCCGGCGCCCCGGTGATCTCCCTTTCCCCGGAGCTATCGGTGGTGGTGTCCCTGATCTGGGTGATAGCGTTCATAAACATCATCAACCTGATAGACGGGCTCGACGGGCTCGCCGCCGGTATAACGTGCATAGCGGCCGTCTCCATGTTCTACTTCGCCACCCAGACCGGTACCGGCAGCGCTTTCGTGGACGCGGCCGTGATATCCATAGTGATAGCCGGCGCGACCCTGGGATTCCTGCGCTACAACTTCTACCCGGCGAGCATCTTCATGGGCGACTCGGGGAGCATGCTACTTGGTTTTCTGCTGGGCGCGATTACCATCCAGGGCGTCCTCAAGAGCATCGCCGCGGTGGCCCTGGTGGTGCCCCTGATGGCGATGGCGATACCGATCCTGGATACGGGCATGGCAATCACCAGGAGGATCCGCAAGGGCAACCCGATAACCCACGCGGACAAGGAGCACATACACCACCGGCTGCTCAACATGGGGCATTCCCAGAGGCAGGCGGTGCTGCTGCTCTACTTCTGGACCGCGCTCCTGTGCGGGACCAGCCTGGCGCTCAAGTTCATGGCAAGCAACAAGGTTCTGTGGGTGACGCTGGCGCTGGCGATCGGCGGGTTCGCCCTGACCGCCCTGCCTCCCATCATCAAGGGAGATAACGGCAAAGGCAGGCACCGCGCACCCCGGCGGAAGCATCGCGTGAATGATACGGGAGAAGGCGAAGGCGGTTGAGCGTGGCAGGCGAAGAACCGCCCCGGCGCGGGACCGGAGCGGCGTCGCAGATGGGAATCCTGTTGCGGATGTGCGCCGCAATGGCTATCTTTGTGTTCGCCGGGTACGGGCTGGACCGTGTACTGGGCACATTACCGTGGGTCCTGCTGGCGGGGACCTTGATCGGTGTGGTGGCGATGCTGCTCTATCTGATGAGAACGGCGGGTGGAGAAAAGGTAAGGCGCCGTTGATGCGGGGGGACGAGACGTGACGCGGGAGTTTGAGAGAGTATTATCGAAGGCGATGGTGATCGCCGGGGTGATAGTAGTCCCCCCCGGCCTGGTGCTGGCGTGGGTCCTGGGCGGGACGCGCGGCCTGACCGGAGGGCTGGTTGGGTTCGCGGTGGTGGCGCTGCACTCGGTGGCGCTGGTCTCCATCCTGAAGTGGGCCTTGAAGAAGCCGCCCGAGATGCTGCCCTCGATGCTCATGGCCAGTTACTTCGGGCGCCTGGTCATGCTGGCGGTGGTGCTGTACGGGCTTCACTTCATCAAGGCACTCAACATGATGGCACTGCTCTTCTGCTTCCTGGCCCTCTACCTGACCCACACCGGGGTGGAGGTGTACTACGCCTGGAAGGCGTTCGGCTTTTCTTCCAAACAGAAGGATGAAGACACCCCCTGACCGAGCGACTGGTGAAACAATCCCCCAAACAGTGGGGTCAGTGCCTTAGATAGGTGTCTGGATATATGACGTATGGAGACAAGGCCTGACCCCTCACTCGCACACAAGCATCGGTGAGACAAACCCAAACCCCGCTATGCAACAGCCCGTGGCGTGCACATATGATAGACTTTCGTTCCTGGAACTGAGGATTACGAAAAGGGGGTTGTTGAGATGGAAATCAAGAAGGTATTTGTCGTCGGGGCGGGGCTCATGGGTGGAGGCATAACCCAGGTGGCCGCCACTGCCGGCTACGAGGTCACCATGAGGGACATCAGCCAGGAGGCCCTGGACAAGTCGATGAAGAACATCGAGTGGTCGGTTGACAAGTTCGCCAGCAAGGGGAAGATAACCGAGGATGTGGCGAAGCAGGCGATAGCCAACATAACGCCGACCACCGAGATGGGTGACGCCGCGGGCGCCGACCTGGTCATCGAGGCGGTCTTCGAGAACCTCGAGCTAAAGCAAAAGGTCTTCAAGGAACTGGATGGGATTGTAACGGAAGGGACGGTCCTCGCCACCAACACATCCGCGATATCCGTCACCACCATAGCGGCCGCCACCGGTCGCCCGGACCGGGTGGTAGGTACCCACTTCTTCAGCCCGGTCCCGATGATGAAGCTCTGCGAGTTGATTCGCGGCCTGGAGACCTCCGACGAGACCCTGGCGGCGATGGAGGAGTTCGCCCGGTCGATCGGCAAGGAGACGGTGGTAGTGCAAAAGGACATCGCCGGGTTCCTGGCCAACCGAATAGGCCTCACCGCGACCGTCGAGGCGATAAACCTGGTCGCGTCCGGGGCGGCGACCCCCCAGGACGTGGACAAGGCGATGCGCCTGGGGTTCGGGCACGCGATGGGTCCCTGTGAGACCGCTGACCTGACCGGCATAGAGATACTGATGCACGCCTGTGAGGCGATATACGAGGAGACCCGGAACGAGAAGTACTGGCCGCCTGAGCTCATGAGGAGGATGGTGACGGCGGGGCTGAAAGGCCGCAAGACCAAGAAAGGCTTCTACGATTACTCGTCCGGCAAGCAGGAGCCGTACTGGAAACTATGAAAGAAACGTTTGACACGAGAGTGGTCGGGGCCGACATAGGCGGCCTGGCGGCCGTGCCTATCCTTGTAAAGGACATCGGTATAAAATGAAGTGCGGACGGGTTCCGCGGCTTAGTTCTGATGGAGGTGCCGGTATTGTCCAGCGTTGAGTTCGAGGGCGTATTTGTTCCAAACGTGACCCCGTTTGCCGAAGGCGAGGTCGACGAGGATAGCCTGCGTCGCCTGGTCGATTACCTGATAGACGGCGGGGCTTCAGGGATTATCCCCTGTGGTACCACAGGGGAGAGCGCGACTCTCTCTCACGATGAGCACGTGAGGGTGATAGAGGTCGTAGTGGATCAGGTCGCGGGCCGCGTCCCGGTCGTCGCCGGGGTCGGGACCAACGACACCAGGGAGACCATTGGCCTGGTGGAAAGGGTCGAGGGGCTGGACCTGCAGGGGTACCTTGTGGTCTGCCCGTACTACAACCGGCCAAGCCAGGACGGGATCATCAAGCATTTCCGTGCGGTATCCGGTGTCACTGACCGCCCTGTACTGGTCTATAACATACCCACCCGTACCGGCCGCAACATAGACGTGGGCACGGTGGTGGAGCTGTCGCGAATCCCCAATATAGTCGGTATTAAGGACGCCAGCGGCGATATCAACCAGACCATGAGCATACTGGCGCGCACCAGCGAGGACTTCTGTGTACTGTCGGGGGAAGACCACCTGCTTTTCAGTATCTGCTGCCTGGGAGGGCACGGCGGGATAATGGCGAGCGCTCACGTCTTGCCGGGCGAGTTCCTGGCCCTCTGCAACGCCGTCGGGGAAGGGGACCTCGACGGGGCCAGGCGCCTGCATTTCCACCTGCTACCGCTGGTCAGGATAATGTTCAAGGAGCCGAACCCTTCCCCGGCCAAGGCGGCGATGAAGCTCCTGGGAGTCATCGACTCCGACGAGTTGCGCCTGCCGCTGATGGCGGTGTCGGCCGCCTGCCGCGAGGACATCGCGGGAGTGCTCCACGGGTTGAAGCTTATCTGAGGGTGACCGCGACCGGCACCGGACCCGGTGATACCCCAAGAGGGCGATGTGCCGCCATCCTTTCTCCTGTACAATTGGTGGTGAGGGGGGCACTAAACACGGGGGCGTTGCGGGTGAAAGAGGCCTCATACTACGAGAAGCTCAAGGCGGAAACGGTCCAGTGCCACCTGTGCCCACAGGAGTGCAAGATCAACGAGGGCAAGAGTGGCTTCTGCGGGGTGCGCTCAAACCACGGCGGCATCCTCTACTCCGAGATATACAACCACATGCTGGCCCGCAACCTGGACCCGATTGAGAAGAAGCCCCTGTACCACTTCCACCCGGGGAGGTCCATCCTCTCCATTGGCACCAGGGGCTGCAACCAGAGCTGTCTTTTCTGCCAGAACTGGCAGATGCTGGAAACCGGGTCGCCCGGGACGTATACAACCTCGGACGACGTGGCGGCGATGGCCGACAGGGACAATTCCGTGGGGGTGGCCTACACCTACAACGAGCCGACGGTTTGGTTCGAGTTCGTGCTGGAGTGTGCCCGCAAGGTACGTGAGCGCGGCCTGGCCAACGTCCTGGTGACAAACGGCTCGGTGAACCCCGAGCCACAGGAGGAACTGCTGCCCTGGATTGACGCGATGAACATTGACGTGAAGTCGATGGACCCCGGCTTCTACCGGGATATATGCAACTCCCGGCTGAAGCCCGTTCTCGAGGCCTGCCGGAGGGCGAAGTCCGCCTGCCACGTCGAGATCACCAACCTCCTGATACCCACGTTGAACGACTCCGACGAGCTGATAGGCGAGCTGGTTGATTTCGTAGCCGGCCTGGGGAGGGAGACGCCGCTCCACTTCTCCGCCTACTATCCCTGCCACAAGATGACCATCGAGCCGACCCCGATCGAGACGTTGCTCAGGGCGTACGAGATCGGCCGAAAGGAGCTCGATTATGTCTACCTGGGCAACATCAGGGGCGGGGATGGGGGCACCAGCCTGTGCCCGGGGTGTGGCGCCACCGTGGTCGAGCGAAACGGGTACATCACCCGCGCGGACGGGCTCGAGGGTGGCCGCTGCGCCGGTTGTGGTATAGACCTGCCCTTTGTAGTATAGTCGTCACTGTTGTTTTATCCCTTTCCAACAGGAGGTTTCGATGGAGTTATCGCTCGGGAAGAAGACGGGTGAGCAGGGGGAGGCACCCCACCGGGGTATCCAGGAGATGCTGCTCAGGATGGTCATCGGCCTGGCGATCAACTTCATCGGCCGGCAGATAAAGAAAAGGCAAGAGTTTAAGAGCGAGCGGAAGAGGGCCGAGCGCAAGGTGGCCCGGCTCCAGCGTAAGGGCAAGGAAGTGCCACTGGAATTAGCCGAGGAGGCGACCCTCGGCTTGAGCAGGCGAGAGAAGAAGAAGCTCGCCAAGAAGGCGAAGAAGAAAAAGAAGAAGAGGGGCAGAAGGATACTGCTCCTGCTACTGGTCATCGTTGGGGTCGCGGTGGCGGTGAAGGCGGCCGGCAAGTAGGGTCGCGCAGGCGCGTGAATCGCCCGGCGGATGGGGGAGTCAGGCAGTGGAGATCGAGGTCGAGGAAAAAGAGGGCTTCAACGTTGTGACGCCTGTCGGGGAACTCGACGTCTACACGGTACCCCTTTTCCGGAAGGTCGTCTTGAAGCTTGAAGGCGATCGCAAGCATGACCTGATACTGGACCTGACCCGGCTTACGTTTATCGACTCCAGCGGACTCGGTAGCCTGATAGAGATCTACCAGAAGATGAGCGCCGCGCAGGGAGAGATAGCGTACGTCATCGATAACCCCAGGATAGTCAAGATACTCAAGCTGGTTGAGCTGGACAAGGTATTCCGATTGTTTTCGAACCTGGGACGCGCCCTTCAGCACGTTGGGGCAACAGGCGGCTACGTGGACGAAGAGTTCTTCTCGGACCATACTTGATGGAACCAATTCATCACAATCATGGCAACGGGCGGCTCACATTGGACCTTGTCTGCCGTAAGAAATCCCTCGAGGAAGCGCGCTCGAAGGTGAAGAGGTTCGCGGTTTCCCAGGGGTTCTCCCGCGAGGCGGAGGATATCACCCTGGCGGTCCAGGAGGCGCTCAAGAATATAACCCAGCACGCCCATCCCCCGGACGACAACATGCACGTCGAGTGCCGTGTCTCAGGCGACCGGATGGTCATCGAGGTGTCAGATAACGGCAGGGGCTTCGACGTGGGAAGGCTGGAGCACAACCCCCCGCCCCTCATGGCAATTCACGGCAGGGGCATCAAGATCATGAAAGGGCTGATGGAGGGCTTCAGCATAGCCAGCGGGCGGGAAGGGACCACCGTTCGCATGGAGAAGAAGCGGGGTAAATAACTCCGGAGTAGTCGAGATGACTGTCTACATCGGAACAGCGGGCTTCAGTTACAAGGACTGGAAGGGCAACTTCTATCCCGCCGATATCCGCCCCCGGATGATGCTGGAGGAGTACGCAAGGCACTTCCCGGTGGTGGAGATAAACTCCACCTTCTACGCGATACCCCAACCGCAGCGGATGGACGGCATGGCACGGCGGACCCCGGTCCGGTTCCAGTTCACGGTCAAGGCCAACCGGGAGATGACCCACGAGATAAGTGAGGGGGAAGGCGTGTTCGACCGGTTCCGGGAAGCCCTGCGGCCCCTGATAGACCACGGCAAGCTGGGCTGCGTGCTGGCGCAGTTTCCCTGGGGCTTCAAGAATACCAAGGAGAACCGACACCACCTGGAGCTCCTCTCCGAGCGGCTGGAAGGGATAGACACGGTGGTGGAGTTCAGGAACGCCGGGTGGGAGGAAGACGAGACGTTCACCCTACTGTCTCGGCTTGGGCTCGGGTACTGCTGCGTTGACGAGCCCCGGATGAAGGACCTCCTCTCCCCGAGGGTCGAGGTTACCAGCCGGCTGGGCTACATACGGTTCCACGGCCGCAACTACGAGACCTGGTGGGGCAAGGACCGCGAGTCGTGGGAGCGTTACAACTACCTCTATAGCGAGGGGGAACTCGCCGGGTGGATGCCCAAGGTCGAGGATGTCGCGGAGGGCTCCGACAGGACCTACGTCATCTTCAACAACCATTACAAGGGACAGGCCCCCACCAACGCCAGGATGTTTGAGAGGATGCTGCGCGGCGCTCTCGGTGACCGCTTATATAACACCGGGTGGGAGGCCCCCGGAAGCGGCAGGCTGTTCGAGTAGTGATACTCACGTTTTCTTGCCTCGAGGGCGGGTGCTGCTATCATTCTCAGGGCTGAGGGGGAGTGCCCGAGTGGTTAAAGGGGGCGGACTGTAAATCCGTTGGCGTAGCCTACGCAGGTTCAAATCCTGCCTCCCCCACCAGCAAGATAGACACCATCAGGATTTGAACCTGAGGGGGGCACACGGGGGGAGGACTCCCCCCGTTTCTATGCAAGGGGGGTACAGCGAAGCCTGCACCGGTGCAGGCAAGCGCCTTGGGGGGACGGGAGTCCCCCCTGGGGAGCGAGGGGATTTGAAAGGGAAAGCATGTTTTCTCCGAGGATCAAATCCCCGAAGCGACGGTTCATACTCCTGCCT
>JAHIPE010000117.1 GCA_018894655.1 Actinomycetota bacterium | reverse complement strand
TCCATAAATACGGTGTCGTATCGAGAGCGCCGAGGCGCCGCTCATGCAAGGCGCGCGACCGAGCTGTACTCCGTGAGTACCGCGAGGGAGCGGAACGCAGCAGGTGCGGATGCATCGACGTTCGAATGCAAGCGTATTTATGGAACGAGGCACTTAGCGCCGGCATCTTGCCGACCTCACCTGTGACCCCATCCGGGTAAAGGGAAAAAAGGCAAGATTTAAGACCTGATTTAAGACCTGGTTTAATAAAAGTCGGACGCCCAATATACTCGTTAGTGGCAATGGTCGAACGAGCAGAAAGGAGCGTCCGATGGAGAGAGTGTACGTGGGAATCGACTTGGGGTCAAAGGTGTGTGCGGGAGCGGTGAAGGACGAGAGGGGGGAAGTGCTGGAGGAAGTGGTGTTCGAGACGTCCGAGGAGAACCTCGTGGAGTTCATCACGAGGCTGCGGGGATCGGTGAGGGTGCTCATCGAGGAGGGAGAGATGGCGGGATGGGCCTACAGGCTTATTCTCCCCCACGTTGAGATGATCGCGGTCTCCAACCCCACCGTGAACGCCTGGGTGGCCAAGGGTAAGAAGAAGGGCGACGAGGTTGACGCCGGCAAGCTCGCGGATCTGCTTCGCCTCAACTGCTACTCGATGGTGTACCACCCTGATGACAAGAAGATGGAGAACTTCAAGAAGGCGGTGCAGAACTACGAGCAGATGGTCGGCAGGACGTCCGCGCTCAAGTGCCAGATCAAGGCGATGCTCAGGCAGCAGGGGGTAATCATCACCGGCCAGGCAGTCTTCGGGGCCGAGGGGAGGAAGGAGGCCATGGCAGAGGTGGGAGATGAGACCATAGAGGAGATGCTTCGCCAGACCTTCCACCTCCTGGATGCTGCCAACTACGGGAAGTCCAGGGCGAAGTCACTGGTAAGGAAGCTCTCACGGGAGTACCCGGTCATAGAGCGCTACAAGAAGATGCCCGGGGTAGCAGACGTGCTGGCGACCCGCTTCGTGGCCTACGTTCAGGATCCCTACCGGTTCAACAAGAGAACGCTGTGTTGGTTCTCCGGCCTGGGGGTGGTAAAGCGCTCGAGTGACGGGGTACCCATAGGGGGAGAGCACCTGAACAAGGACGGAAACGGGGCGCTGAAGGACCTCTCCAGGAAGGCGTTTGACGGGGCCATGAGGACCAAGAGGGATAACGGCATCAAGTACACGTACAGGATGTCTAAGGCAAGGACCGGAAACCAGACCCACGCCAGGCTCAACACCCAGAGGAAGATACTAGCGATAATGCTTGCCATGTGGAGGTACCAAACAGAGTACTCAGACGATCTTGTAACAGGAAAAGGGCTTGAGAGGCCCGCTTCTAAGGATCCCCGGAAGGTGAGATAAGCTCCCATCCGGTGCAGGTACGCCATTGCCTTTCAAGCGGACCGGGTAGCCGGGGAAGTCTCCATTGGGGCCATCGGCCCGCCTCCTTGTGAGGCGAGGCACCCGGCCTGGTTAGGCCCCCGGCTCATCAAGCCCCGAGTAAACCATAGGCCGGGCTTCAGCAGGATTGAGGCTCGAGTCTCGGACAGGTGACTGGGCAGCAGACCAATAGATGCGTACCAGGTGGTTTCAAGAGTCCGCGGAACTGGGGCGGCGTTGCATCGGAGACCGAGGAGCGTGCACAAGTATCACGTATAACGGGTGTCCTTCAAAGAAGGCATATCATTATGGAACCCCCCGAGCGGGGGCTGGGGGAGGTCTATGCCTTGACTTTGACTTTTACAGGTGGCCCCAATTTTGCGTTTCCTTGTAGGCACGCGCGAAACCGGTTAGGATTCCCGGATAGGATTTCGTTACAGGAGGCATCAATGCGGCTGGTAATCGGCGCCCTGCTGGCGGTGGTGGCCACGGTGCTTATAAATTACAGCAACTACCTGATAAAAAAAGAGCTGGGGAACCTCCCCCGGATCGGCTCGGAGTCGGCCATTCGCACGATTCGGGCGTTCTTGAACTGCCGGCCGTGGCTCGAGGCGCAGGGGATCCAGATACTGGGCGCC
>JAHIPE010000116.1 GCA_018894655.1 Actinomycetota bacterium | reverse complement strand
CGTTCCATAAATACGGTGTCGTATCGAGAGCGCCGAGGCGCCGCTCATGCAAGGCGCGCGACCGAGCTGTACTCCGTGAGTACCGCGAGGGAGCGGAACGCAGCAGGTGCGGATGCATCGACGTTCGAATGCAAGCGTATTAATGGAGCGGGGTACCAAGGCGGCCATGGATAGGAAATGTGTGGCATAACAGGTTATCTTGGGGACAGGCAGGCGAAGGCGGTCCTCTTCGAGGGCCTTCGCCGGCTGGAGTACCGGGGATACGACTCGGCGGGCATCTGCGTCATCTCGCCGGAGGGAGAGATGGGCTGCGTCCGGGTGTCTGGTAACCTGGATGCCCTGGCCGGCGCGCTGGAGGGCGCTGAGCTTCCCGGCACCACCGGAATCGGGCATACACGCTGGGCAACCCACGGCCCACCTACCGTGGAGAACGCCCACCCCCACCTCGACTGCGATGGCAATATAGCGGTGGTCCATAACGGCATCATCGAGAACTTCGTTAAGTTGAAGCACAGCCTTCAGAGCCGCGGCCACCGGTTCAAGTCACAGACCGACACCGAGACAATAGCCCACCTTATCGAGGAGAACTACCACGGCGACCTGGCCGAGGCCCTTCGCCTGAGCCTGGGCGAACTCGCGGGCGCCTACGGTATCGTGGCGGTGCACAGAGATAATCCAGACGTCATAGTCGCTGCCCGGCGTGATAGCCCCCTGGTACTGGGAATCGGCGACGGGGAGTACTTCATTGCCTCCGCGGTACCGGCGTACCTCACCAGGACCAGGCGTTTTATCTTCCTCGAGGATGGTGAACTGCTGGTGGTCAACCGGAGCGGCTACAGCATTTCCGGGCCTGACGGGCGGGAGGTTTCACACCGGCCGGTGGAGGTGGACTGGGATATCGACGCCGCAGAAAAAGGCGGCTACGACGACTTCATGCTGAAGGAGATATTCGAGCAGCCCAGGGCGGTGGCGGATACCCTGGCCGACAAGTTTGACTCGTCGGGGGAGATCGAGGTGGAGGAACTCTGCCTGGAGCCGGAAGCCGCGCGAGAGCTGAGGCGAATCGTGGTGGTGGCCTGCGGTACGTCGTACCACGCCGGGCTCCTGGCGAAGTACCTGTTCGAGCGATGGGCGGCGCTTCCGGTGGAGATAGAGATAGCCTCGGAGTTCCGTTACCGGAACCTCGTGGTCACCGGGGATGACCTTGTGGTGGCGGTCAGCCAGTCCGGGGAGACGATGGATACGCTGGCGGGGGTAAGGGAGGCCAAGAGGCGGGGCGCCAGCGTCATCGCGGTGGTGAACGTGGTGGGGAGCCAGATGACCCGAGAGGCCGACGGGGTTATATACACCCACGCGGGGCCGGAGGTAGGGGTCGCCGCCACCAAGACGTTCACCGCGCAGATGGCCGCGATGTACCTGCTGGCGATGCACCTGGGGCGGCTGCGGGGAGGGGTTTCAGATGAGAAGTACCGGATGATAGTGGGTGAGCTACAGGTGTTGCCACCGAAGATAGAAGAGGTACTGGAGGGGAGAGACGCGGTCATCGCCTGTGCCGAGAAGTACCAGCACTGCCGTGATTTCCTCTTCCTGGGCAGGAGCGTTGGTTACCCGGTCGCCATGGAGGGCGCGCTCAAGCTCAAGGAGATATCGTACCTGCACGCCGAGGGGTATCCCGCCGGCGAGATGAAACACGGGCCCATCGCGCTTCTCGACAAGGACGTGCCGGTGGTGGCGATAGCGCCGAGGAACTCCGTCTACGATAAGATGATAAGCAACATCGAGGAGGTAAAGGCGCGCGGGGCGCCGGTGGTCGCGGTTGCCACCAGGGGGGATCCCGAGATCGAGGAGATCTGTGACGACGTGCTGTGGGTGCCCGAGACGATGGAGATGCTGTACCCGGTCCTTACGGTGGTGCCGCTACAGCTTTTCGCCTACTACGTGGCCAAACTGAGGGGTTGCAACGTGGACCAGCCCCGCAACCTGGCCAAGACGGTGACCGTGGAGTGATCTGACCAGGGGCCGATAACAACGTGGCGTACTGTCCCCAATGTGGGCGCGAGCAGAAGTGCGGATGCGACACCTGCCATACCTGCGGCGTGGAACTGGTCGAGCGCGGACACGCGCCGTCACGCGCCGGCGCCCCGGTTCCAGACGTGGCGGACCTCGATGCCGCCGAGGCCGGACGGACCCCCCCCGGCCCGCGGGCGCGGCCGGACGAGGCCGGCCCTGAGGCACCAACGTGGGTAGCGCGTTCAGCCGTACCGGCCATGTTGCTCGTACTGGGCTGCACGGCCCTGGGTATCGCCTTTCTGGAGATGCTCCGCTCCACTTCGGATTTCACCGTCTCGATTGAGGCGGTTTCTATAATGAGCGGGCTGAAGCGATTGGGGTACTACATCGGCAAACTCATGTACTCCAGTTCCTACCGCCTGCTGCTGGGGTTCGCGCTGGTGGCCCTGGGGCTGCTCTGGGAGCCTCCAAGGCCTTTTGAGAAGTGGGGAACATGGCGACAAGCGGTCCGCGGGGCCGCACTTCTCGCATTCGCCATGGGTGCATGTTGCTTCTTCGCGTTCATCCTTCTCCTCATGCCGGCGTGGAACCAGAGCGTCTATGTAACCAACCTCCTTCCCGCGCTATGGATTGCCCTGCCGGTGATGGTCGTGTTGGGCCTCTCGCTGGCTGCCACGGGGTATATCCTGGTGGCTCAGATCAACCGCGAACCCGAGGAGTTGCGTCGCGCGCAAGACCCGGCCGCGGACGATGTGGGGAGGACGCGGTAGGACGCCGATAGAACAAGTGTCAGGATGTGTAACCTGCGGAACGCGCGGAGGTCGAGTTGAGGGTAGTAACGCCGGGCGAGATGGCCAGGATTGACCGGGCGATGATTGAGGACGAGGGGATACCGGGGTTAACGCTGATGGAGAACGCCGGCGAGGCGGTGGCGCGGGTGGCGATGGACATCCTGTCTCGAGAGGGCGGTGGAACAGTCGCCATCTGGTGTGGCAAGGGGAACAACGGGGGAGATGGCCTGGTTGTGGCCCGCCTGCTCAGCGGCGCCGGGGTTGACGTTACGGTCTTCCTGCTGGCCGACCCCGAGGAACTGAGCCCGGACGCCCGGACGAACCTGGAGCGGCTCAGCGGGCTCACGGTGGAGGTTGTGAGGGTTAGCGAGGACGGGGGCCTGGAGAGGTTCGAGGGCATGGCCCCCCGGCCCACGCTGGTCCTGGACGCGATATTCGGAACCGGTTTCTCCGGCCGCGCGCGGGGTATCTTCGAGGCCGCGATAGGCAGCATAAACAGCGCCGGCTGCCCGGTGCTGGCGGTGGATATCCCGAGCGGCGTGTCCGGTGAGACCGGAGAGGTCGCCGGAGCGGCGGTCAGGGCGGACCGGACGGTGACGTTAGCCGCGGTGAAAGTGGGCCTGGTGCAGTACCCCGGGGCGGGGCTGGCCGGCAGTATGGAGGTTGCCGGCATCGGGATACCCCGGCGGCTCATAGACAGCGTACCGGAGTCGAGGATCTACCTCACCAACGGGGAGGACGCCCTGGCGCTTCTGCCCCGGCGCGCCCCGGACGCGCATAAGTGGCAGTCCGGGAGCGTGCTGGTTATCGGGGGGTCCCCGGGGATGAGTGGCGCGGTAGCCATGTGTGCCAGGGCCTGCCTGAGGGCGGGGGCGGGGATAGTCACCGCGGGGGTCCCGGAGGGGTTGGGCGGCATACTGGAGGTCAAGCTGACCGAGGTGATGACCCGGCCGTTGCCGCAGACGCCGCGGGGGGCTCTCTCACTGGAATCGGCCAACGAGATAACCGAGCTCAGCCGGAGGTTCGATGTACTGGCGCTGGGCCCGGGAATGTCAGGAGATCCGCAGGCCGCCCAGCTTGTGAGGGAGCTCGTGAAAACCGTGGAGAAGCCGGTGATCCTCGATGCCGACGGGCTTAACGCGATGGCGGGGCATTCGCGCGTAATGGAGGAAAGGGAGCCGCCGCTGGTCCTGACCCCCCACCCCGGGGAGATGGCGCGCCTTGTCGGCGGAAGCAGCGCGGAGGTGCAGGCGGACAGGGTAGCGATAGCGACGGACGCCGCGGCCCGGTGGGGCGCTGTAGTGGTCCTGAAAGGAGCGGGGACGGTAATAGCGGAGCCCGGCGGGATTGTCAACATCAACGCCACCGGAAACCCCGGGATGGCCACCGCGGGTATGGGCGACGTGTTGACAGGCTGCATTGCCGCGCTGATGGCCCAGGGCCTTGGGGCGTTTGAGGCCGCGGTGGCGGGGGCCTATTGCCACGGGTACGCGGCGGACCTGGCCGCTCAGATGGACGCCATGATTGGGCTTGTGGCGGGAGACGTCATAAGGCACCTGCCGCTGGCGATGCGGCGGCCGGAGTAGGGAACGGAAAGAAGTTCACATTGGAACAGGATGACGACCTCGGGACCAGGATGCTCATGGCGAAGCTGATCTGCTGGGGGTTGACATTCTGCGATATAGCCCTGGGCGGATTCACCGTGCTCAAGCCCCGGTGGATGATGAGGATCCTGGCACCCGGCGAGGAGCCTGCCGGTGAGGCGCTCCTGCGAAGGGCCGGGACGACCTGGCTCTTCTTCGCACTGGTGCAGGCATGGGCGGCGATGGACACCGAGAACCCGGCGGCGCTGCGAGCGGTCTCCGTTCTACGGCTTCAGGATGTTCCGACGGACCTGGTCTGGCTGGCGTCCGGCTCCGGCTTCGGGTGGTTCGGCAAGTTCTCGCTCATCCTCGCGCCCACGTTCAACTTCGCGGTGGGGTGTTTCCTCGCGCACGTGGCGCGGCTCATCGACAAGGAAGCGGGAACGGTTGAGTAGCACGTTAGCACGGCGCCTTGAGGTAGAATCAGGTAGCTCCGACAACTAAAAGAGAGGTAGTGAGGTGTTGATATGAAGAGCCTTCGGGTGGAGCAGGCAATGACCGCGGACCCGATTACCGTCTCCCCGGAGACATCCGTCACCGACGTGGCACGGATCATGGTGGATAAAGGCATCGGTGGCGTGCCGGTGGTGGGCGAGTCCGGTGAGCTCCTGGGCATAGTAACCGAGAGTGACCTTATCGTCCACGACAGCGACGTGGAGTTCCCGTCGTTCGTGCACTTTCTTACCGGCTACGTGTTCGTCCCCGGGAGCCTGCACCGCTTCGAGGAGAAGTTCCGCAGGGCGGTGGCCAATACCGCGGGAGAGGTCATGACCGCGGAACCGCTGACCGTCGAGGTGACCGATCCCGTTGAAGATGTGGCCACCACTATGTCGAATAAGAAGATGAAGCGGTTTCCGGTGATGCGGGAGGGAAAGCTGGTGGGGATCATCACCATGGCTGATATCGTGAGGCTTATCAGTGAGGACATTCCGGTTGAGAGTTCCGACTGAGGGCGGCGGGTGGAGGCAATGGAGAATGGATACTCTTTGATGGGTGGGAAGGGAGAGATCATAAGGCCGGTAGTTGCGACGGTTGACCTGGACAACATCCGGCACAACGTAGAGTTCCTGAGAGGCCTCCTCGAGCCGGAGTGCCTTTTCATGGCGGTGGTGAAGGCGGACGCTTACGGGCACGGGGACGTGGAGGTCTCACGGGCGGCACTCGCCGGTGGCGCCGAGCGCCTGGGGGTCGCGCTGGTGGAGGAGGGTATCCGGTTGCGCCGGGCGGGGTTTGACTGCCCGGTTCATCTCCTGTTCGAGCCCACTCCCGGCGCGGCGGCGGCGGTCCTGGACAGCGGCCTTATCTCCACGGTTTACACCGCCCGCATGGCGCGGGCCCTCTCGGAGGAGGCTGTCCCCGGGGGTGTGAAATCACCGGTTCATATCAAGGTGGATACCGGGATGCACCGGATGGGTATCTACCCCGAAGAGGTCGCGGAGTTCGCCGGGTTCCTGGGGCGACTTCCCGGCATTGAGGTGGAGGGGATATACACCCATTTCGCGGTGGCTGACAGGGTCGGGCACCCGTTCACCGAGGGGCAGATGGACAGGTTCGAACAGGCCGCGGCAGTGGCGGAAGAGGTCCTTGGCAAGCCGCTCATGAAGCACGCCGCCAACAGCGCGGCGGTCCTGGCGTCCCCCCGGAGCCACTACGACATGGTGAGGGTGGGGATAGCCATGCTCGGCCTGCCTCCCTCGGGGGAGTTCGCCGGCGAGGCCCGGTTGCGCCCTGCCCTGTCGCTTACCGGCGAGGTCGCGCTCGCCAAGCGGGTGCCGGCGGGCGAGGGGATAAGCTACGGCCTGCGGTACGCGCCGGAGCGAGACACCTACATAGCCCTGCTTCCGCTGGGGTACGCCGACGGGTTTTCCCGGCTGCTTTCAGGCAAAGCGGAGGTGCTGATCGGCGGGGTGCGAAGGCCGGTGGTAGGTGCAGTCTGCATGGACCATATCATGGTTGACATGGGGCAGGAACCGGTGGAGCCGGGCACACCGTTCACTGTTATCGGGGTTGAGGGGGACGAGGAGATAACCACCGACGAGGTCGCGAAGAGGCTGGGTACAATCAACTACGAGGTTACATGTATGATAAGCCCGCGGGTGCCGCGGGTGTATACCCGGAAGGAAGAAGGGGGAATATAAAAGATGAAAGAGTGCCCTGGATGCGGCGCGGTTCACGACGGCCACCGCTGGATACCGGAACCGGACCAGGAGGTATACTCGAAGCTCAAAGAGAAAAAGGCGGAGAAGAGCAACTGTCCCGGATGCCTGCGCGTAGAGAGGGGGCAGGTGGAGGGTGTGGTGACGCTCAAGGGGGCTTTCCTTACCGACCACCTGGACGAGATAAAGAACGTGATCAGCCGGGTAGAGAAGAACAGGCACAGCAGGAACGTCACCTCACAGATTCTCCGTTCCAGCGAGGAGAACGGCGAGATGGTCATCGAGACGTGTGACGGGCACCTTGCCGAGAGGATAGGCAAGGAAATCCATAAGGCGTTCAAGGGCAACGTCGATATGAAATGGCAGGAGAAAGACACGTTCGTAAGGGTCCTGTGGCAACGGGATTGACCCGGGCGTTACCTGTCCCCCAAGATGCGAGATTACCGTAAGAACCTCGACGAAAGTTCACGCGGCGATAACCTGTTCGCCGGGAACGGGAGGTGATCGGTTGTGCTGGGTACGATCAAGGTAGGGCACGCCGCGGATCCCGAGGCGCTCACCGGTTGCACCGTCTTCCTCCCTCCCGAGGGGACGGTTGCCTCCTGCGAGGTCAGGGGTGGCGCGCCGGGGACGCGCGAGACCGAGTTGCTCCGTCCCATGTTCACCGTGTCCGGAGTCAACGCGATACTGCTCGCCGGGGGTAGCGCGTTCGGGCTCAGTGCCGCCGGTGGCGTGGTCAGGTTCCTGGAGGAGAGAGGTGTTGGCTTTCCTACCCCCGGTGGCCCGGTTCCGATAGTCAGCGCGGCGGTCATCTTCGACCTGGACATCGGGGATGGGACAGTGCGCCCCGACGAGGAGATGGCTTACCGGGCATGCCTCGAGGCGTCCGTTGACGAGGGGGCGCAAGGAAGCGTCGGTGTGGGGATGGGCGCCAGCGTGGGGAACCCGGCGGGCCGCCACATGTCCACCCGCGGCGGTTTCGGCCTCCACCGCTATAGTGGTGAGTCACTCGAGGTGGAGGTGGCGGCGGTGGTGAACAGCCTCGGGGACGTGGTGGGCGAGGACGGCTCGGTGATTGCCGGACTACGTGACGGGGCCGGGGGGTTCACGGGGGCTGAAGCGTTCATGGCCGCCGCCGCCGGGGCCTCCTCCCGTGAGAACACGACCCTGGTTGTGGTAGCCACCAACGCTCGCATCGACGTAGCGGGGTGCGCGCGGCTCGCGCTCCAGGGCCACAACGGCATCGCCAGGGCAATCAGGCCATCGCATACCCGGTACGACGGCGACACGGTGTTCGCGCTTGCCACGGGCGACGTTGAAGTGCCCCAGGACGCGGTGGAGGTGTACGCCGCGATAGGCACTGAGGGGGCTATCCGGTCTGCCGTTATGAGCGCCTCAGCCGGGGGAGGGCTGCCCTGTGCCCGTGATATACTGGGCGCGTAGCGCGGCGGGGAGGTTGTAACGATGCCGATATACGAGTACCGCTGCAAGGGCTGCGGAAAACGCTTTGAGAAACTGGTCCGCGGAAGCGAGGATGTCCGTTGTCCCCAATGCGGGCGGGGTGGGCCGGTCAAGCTGTTCAGCACGTTCGGGATAAAGTCGGGTGACAGGTTTACCCCCAGCACCGGCGGCTCGTGCGGCACCTGTCCGGCGACGACATGTGACGGTTGCAAGAGATGACGGTGGGCTTGGCTGGGGGAGTGAGGGATGCAGGAATCGCTTGAGGGCTTGAGGGAAACGCTTGGCGAGTGCGCCCGGTGCTCGCTCAGCCAGGGCCGCAACAATATCGTCTTCGGCGACGGGAACCCGGAAGCGGAGCTCATGTTCGTTGGCGAGGCGCCGGGGCGCGCCGAGGACGCGCAGGGACTGCCGTTCGTGGGGCCGGCGGGAAGGCTCCTGGACCGGCTTCTGGACGACATAGGGCTGGTCCGCGGCGACGTCTACATCACCAACGTGGTGAAGTGCCGCCCTCCCGGCAACCGTGACCCGCTACCGGAAGAAACGGAGGTGTGCGGCCCGTTTCTGCAGGACCAGATAGAGCTCATAGGTCCCAAGATACTGTGCGCCCTGGGCCGCGTAGCCGCGGGCTTGATGATGGGTAAGGGCGTGCAGATAACCAGGATTCACGGCCAGCGGTTCGACGGCCCCGGGTACTTCCTGGTCCCGGTGTTACATCCCGCCGCTGCGCTCCGCGCGTCATCCAACATGTATCTAATCAGGCAGGACTTCAGAAACCTCGAGGCGTACCTCGCGGACGAGGAGTCGCCGCCCGAGCCGCCCACACCGGAGCCGGAGCAGATGGGCCTTTTCTGAGGAGCGCCGGCCCGGGTGGATGCCCCAGGGAGATGACTTGGAGGTTCTCAGCAACTCATCCGAAGACACGTTACGGCTGGGCGGCGCGATCGGGGGGATTCTGTTTCCCGGAGACGTGGTATGCCTGGAGGGGGAACTCGGGACCGGCAAGACGGTGGTGGCACGCGGAATCGCCGGAGGGAGGGGCCACCGGGGAGTGGTCCCCAGCCCAACGTTCCTGATAATCCACCCGTACCCGCTGGCG
>JAHIPE010000115.1 GCA_018894655.1 Actinomycetota bacterium | reverse complement strand
TATTATCGCTACCCCGATGCCCAGCAGGAACATCGCGGGCGTGTAGTACTTCCCGAACTTCTCGCCGAACCGCTGGTAGGTGGATTTCTTCGCCTGTGCCTCTTCCACTGAGTAGATGATCCTGGCAAGGGTGGTATCGGACGCCTTCTTCGTGACGCGCACCTCGATTGAGCCCCTCTGGTTAATGGTTCCGGCAAAGACCTCGTCTCCGATGCCTCTTTCGACCGGGATCGGTTCCCCGGTTATCGCCGACTGGTCGACGTACGAACTGCCCGACTCAACCACGCCGTCCATGGGGACCTTTTCACCAGGCCTCACGATGACGACGTCGTCGACCTCGACCTCCTCGGTAGGCAGAGTTACCTCGTCTCCGTCGCGCCTTACCAACGCCTCCTTGGGGACCAGGTCCATCAGCGCCCTTATCGCTCCCCTTGCCCTGTCGACTGCGAAAGCCTCCAGGACGTCGCCAAGTGAATAGATGAGTACCAGGAAGGCGGCCTCCTCCCATAGCCCCAGTGCGACCGCGCCAGCCGCCCCGATAACCATGAGCAGTCGTATGTTCAGAGTAAGAGTTCGGAGCGCCAGGATTCCCATCTTGGCCGGGTAGTAGGCGCCGACTACTATCGCCAGGCCGAAGAAGACATCGACCGCGACCATGGATACGCTGGCGAGCTGCAGGATGAACGCAACCGCGATCATCGCGCCGCAGACCAGCAGGAACACCATTTGACGGCTGCGGACCCACCAGGGCTTGCCTTCCTTCCCCCCTCCCCTTTCCAGGGATGCCTTCATGCCTGTCTCGGCGATCGATTTAATCAGGTCCTGGACGGAGACACGGGACGGGTCGTAGGAGACCTCGACCTGCTCGCTCATCAGGTTGACCTTGAAGTCGATTATCCCGGCGGTTGACTTCAGCTTACGTGTGATGATCTCCGACTCGTCGGCGCAGTCCATTCCCTCGACGCGCAGCAGAACGCTTTTGGCGGCATCCTCCGGTTCGACCGTGTAGCCGAGCTTATTAACAGCGGAGATCACCAGCTGGTCGTCAGAATGACCCTGGAACAGCACCTTGAGCCGCAGCGTAGCCAGGGAGACTTCTGCATTTTTCACGCCCTCTAGTTCTGCGACGGCTTTCTGGACCCGTCCTGCGCAGTCGACGCAGTCGAGCCCGCCGAGCCTGTAGTATGTTTCCTCAGGCGGCATTCTTATCGCCACTTGGCTGCCCATGTAGTACCCCAAGCGTACACTTGCCGTTATGCCTCAAGCTCAGACGCCGGTCCAGGTTCTTAGCGTCTTTCTTTAGACGCCTGGTTTCCGGTAATGAACGCACTGAATCAAGCAGCCCCTTCCTGAACGCATCAGGTTTCTTAGGCACCGAATAGTAGACCCAGCGTCCCTCCTGCCCTCCCTCGATAAGGCCAGCCTGCCTGAGGATCTTCAGGTGCTTGGAGACGTTGTACTGCGGCTCTTCGAGCGAGTCAGTGAGCTCGCAGCAGCAGAGCTCGGAACCCGTATTTAGAAGAAGGTTGAGGATTCGCAGCCGGGTGTCATCTGCCAGCGCCCTAAAGGCCTCTGCCTGTTCCGTCATTCAGCCCCTCCTTACACTTGCACATATGCGCTATTACGCATATATTATACGCTCATATGGGCAGTCTGGCAAGCGTCTCCCTGGAAATCAGGATTGACGGGCAACAGCGTGGGTAAGCAGTGACCTTGAATCGACTTTACGTATCCTGCGTGACACCTGGTGTCGGAGGGGCGACGCCGTTTATTACACACGGCTGGAGGGCTGAATAAACGTGCGTTAATTCGAATAAGGCATCAACACCCATCGATGACCTTTTCAAGGGGACAAGACGATGCAGGTGGAGTCTAACCGAAGCAGGATCTCGAGCCAGGTAGAATTTGAGTTCACCGACAAGCCCATAACCCCCTTCGGTGGCATGGCGGTTCTAATAGGTTATCTTCACTGAGTTTCTGTAATCAGAACTCGGTCGGCACCCTCTTGACCGCTTCCATCAGGAGATTTACGGCCTTTATGTACTTCATGATTATTTGCATGTCTCCCTCAAAGACAAGCTTCTTGACCATTATCGCCTGCAAGGGGTCCTGCTTTCCTTCCACGATCTCGCGCCAGACGGCGTAGTCTCCGGAGATCGTATAGTCGCATTTCTTCTCCTCACCTGAGTGCAACTCCAGGATCTTCCCGTCCTTCATGTGAATCCAAAACGGGAGGTCACCACGTTTCCCCGCTTTCTTGATAATGAACAGAATCGTGGCATCGAACCCCTTGCCGGCTTTTCCCATCTCTTTGTCAGCGTTCGCCGCGTCCTTGAACAGTTCAGCCCAATCGTCGTTTGCAAACAGTGCCATGTTCCCCTCCCCGGTCAGTTAGGTGCCGGCATATTATCGAATCAGGGCGCCGTAGTTGGCCATAGAAAGGGGACCGCAGCGGTTATGCCATGGCGCACCAGGCTTTGTTTTGATGACATACCCGGTAATGGGCAATCCAAAGCCCATTCCATGGACCTCTGTCAGTCTGATAAGCCCCGACCTGAGTCCCAAATCCATGTTTTTCACCCACAGATTCTTGAGACGACCCCTTTCAATTAGCCGCCTTCACCCGGGCGCGCCGTCAGACCCCCGCCGGGTCGGCGGGGAGCGCCAGGCGACCGGGGTTCATGGTGTTGGAAGGATCGATTAGTCGTTTGAGCCCCCGCAGGAGCTCGTAGTAGTTGCCCAGCATCGGCGTCTGCACCCAGCCGAAACCGGAGTCCACCCCGCCGTAAGGACGGTCGAACAGACCGCCCGCCCCACAGATGAACGGTATCGCCTCGGCGGCCATCGCCAGGCCCCTCTTCACCCCCTCGGGCTCCCCCTGGTTGGGGTAAGCGTCCATCTCCAGCATGCAGGTGCGGCCGAACTCTAGCGGCTGTATGTAGAACGTGGTCTCCTCGTATGGGAACGGCCGGTCGGCGGCTTCCGGGTCGGTGCTGGCGAAGTTCTTCCTGGCGAGCTTCATGAACCCGCGGGCCATATCGGCGACCTCGTCCATGGCTATATTGAACCAGAACAGCTCGAAGCAACCGGTAAGGCGCTCCACCCTGGGGGTCACCTGGATTATCTTGAACACCCGCTTCCAGGGAACAAGCTCCTTGAGAAGCTCGAGCATGCCTTCCGGTGCAAGCTCGGTGCCGGTCCTCTCCAGTATCCCGTCAAGCTGCTCCCGGCGTATCTCCATCTCCTCGGCGGTCTCGCCCCCGTAGAATAAGATCGCGTTCTGACGGGGCAACTGTGCCCTGATCACCTCGGCGCTCTCCTGGTTTGGGGCCATTCCCATCGCCATGTAGGCGTCCTGGAACAGCAGGGACTCGAACGAGCAGTCCGCCCGCGCCACCTCCCGGAGAAACTCAGCTACTCCCTCCAGGTCGTCCTCCTCGAACTGCGCGGCAAGGATCTCCTCGAACTCCGGCAGGGGGTACAGTTGGGCCACCATCTCGGTGCACACCCCGAAGATCCCCATCGAGCCCTGGAAGATGCCCGATATGTCCGGCCCGGGCCCCTCGACGCATACGCTCCCGTAGCTGTCCTGGAACAGGCAGCCGGTCCTCAGTACGGTCCCATCCGGCTGAACGATGACCATCCCCAGGATGGAGTCCGTCCCCACGCCGTACTTGTTGGAGACCTGGAAGACCCCTTTGTCCAGGTAGTTGGCGAGCATCGACACCGAGGCGGGCGCGCTGGGGCAGACGTTGCGCAGGCCGCGCTTCTCCGCCTCCACGTACACCTTCCCGAACGTCACCCCGGGCTGTATCCTCACCGACATGTTCTCCTCATCAAGCTCCAGTATCCGGTCCATCCGACTCATGTCCAGCAGTATTCCTCCCCGCTGGGGTATGCACCCGCCCCCGGTGTTCCCGCCGGTGGACCAGGGGGTTACCGCCACACCTCTCTGGTTGGCCAGTGAGAGAATCTCGGATACCTGCTCGGTGGAGTCGGGCAGAACGACGATGTTGGGGCTGCGCGCAGTCTCCAGGCTCTGGTCGCGGGAGTAACCGATGAGTATCGTGGGATTGTCGCTCACCCACTCCTCACCCACGATCTTCTCCAGGCCCTTCTTGACCTCCCGGTAGAGGTCCCCGGCGGTCGTATCCAGCTTTCTTACCGCCATTACCCCCCCTATCCCATCGACTGGTGGACCAGTTCCAGGATGTCCACCAGCTCCAGCCTGGGCTTCTTCACGTCTCCGAGGTTCTGCTCACAGAACGGGCACGCGGTTACAACCGTCTTTGCCCCGGTGCCCGCCGCCTCGCGCATCCTCTCGGTGGCCGCCCAGAGTGCGAACTCCGGATATGCGGTCCTAACCCCCGCACCGGCACCACAGCAGAACGCGTTGTCCCTGTTGCGGGGCATTTCCACCAGCTCGATTCCCGGTATCGCCTCCAGGATGCTCCTTGGGGTATCGTAGACGCCGCTATAGCGCCCCAGGTGACACGGGTCGTGGTAGGTCACTCTCTTGTTGATCTTCTTCTTGAGCTTGAGGTCCCCCGATTTGAGGAGCTCGTCTATCAGCTCCAGCGAGTGGGTGACCTCCACGTCGAACCCCGTTAGCTCCCGGTACTCCTCGCGCAGCACCGAGTTGCATCCCGAGCAAGAGGTGGCGATCCTCCCCACGTCCAGGCTGCCCAGGAGCTCGATGTTCTTCCGTGCCACCCGCTCGTACGACAGGTAATCCCCCATTCGGAGCAAGGTGCTGCCGCAGCAAAGCTCATCCTTTCCCAGCACGCCGAAGGAGACGCCGGCCCTCTTCAGGATCTCCGCGGTGGCGCGGGCCACCCTCTTGAGCTCGGGGTCGTAGGCGGCGGTGCAACCGACGAAGTAGAGGACGTCCACCTTCTCCTTGCGGGGGTCCTTCAACCCCATGCGCCTCATCCACGAATCCCGCCTGACCCTTGGCTGCTGCCAGGGGTTCTCGTAGTTTTCCATGGACTTGATGATCGTCTGGTGCTCGGGCAGGGGGGCCAACTCGTCGCGAAAAGCGCGCTCCTTGAGAGCCACTATCGTCTTCAGCGGGTTCTTGTCCCCCTGCTCCGAGCATATGACCTGGCACCCACCACACCCGGTGCAGGTGAACAGGACGTGGAGCAGGCGGTCGTTGTACTCCAGCGTTCCGTCCAGGAGCCCCCTGGCTATCTCCTGCCTGCCGGAAGCGTAGTACGCCTCGTAGCGAAAACGGGCGCCGGAGGGGCAGATATTCATGAACGCGGTATCGGTCACCTGGTTGTGATCGATCCACTTGCACAGCATGCACTTACCGCAACGGTAGGCGTCCTTCTGGACCTGCAGAAGCGGATCGTACCTGTTCTTGGTCAACTCCGACACCCTACACCTCCACTAACCTGTCATCATCCTCAGGAGCACCCTCACCGCACCTGCGACCGGTCTACCGGGTATCGATCATCTGCCCGGTATTCAAGATGTCATCGGGATCCAGGAACCTCTTGATGTCCTTTAACAAGTCGAAGTACGCTGGCTGTCTCTTGAATATGTGGGTGGCATGCGCTCCGGTGGGGTTGTTGAAGAACGCCCCCGAGTTGGACAACCTGTTCCGGAGTAGCTTTATCGCTGTCCCGGCGTCCTTGCCCGGGTCATGCACGTCGTAGTGGATGTACACCGAGGCACCCCGCTTCACCGGGATTATCATCTGGGCCAGCCCGCGGTGTCCCTTGAGCGCCTCCTCTGCCATACCGCTGAACTTCTCGACCTTCTCGAAGGTGGTGTAGAAGCCGATGGATAGCTCGGGGGCGTACCACGGTTTGGCAAGAGCCCCGGAGAACGCTTCGGTGAGTCTGGTTGCGCCGGCCTTCGGCTTGAGCTTCAGGCCGGCGGCGAGTTCGCCCAGGCGCTTCTGGTGGTACTTCACCAGGCGCTGGGAGCCTTCCAGCCCGAACACCACCGACCAGGTCGGTAACCCGGGGTCAAAGCCCAGCAGGTCCTTCCCCTTGAGCTTGTTCACCAGCACCACCTCGGTGCCTATCTCCGAACGGGCCGCCCGCTCGGCCAGCCGGCGGGCGGAGTTTCGGTTGGGTAGCCCCATGACCACGACCTTTCGGTGCTCCGGCTCCGGGTAGAGAAAGACAAAGCCCCTCAGGGGGATGGCCAAGGAGTTGCGAGACCCGGTGAAGACACGGCTTATGTTCGGCCCCCCGTCCTCCCTCCAGTGGGCGACCGACGCGGGAAGGGCATCTGAGCCGCTCCTGTACTCCCTGCCATCGGCCATGAGGACGTGAAACGTGGAAATCTGCTTGTTGGTGTACCGTGACGCGCAGGTGACCACCTGGCGCTCCAGCGCGTTCTCGAGGACGTACGGAGAGCTGGCCGCCGCCGGCAGCGCCACCCTCACCCTCCGTACGGCCAGTTCGGGGAGAACCTGCTCCCAGGTCACCCCCGGCTCGACCTCCAGGAAAAGGTTCCTGGTGTCGATATCCTTGACACCCGCCATGTACCGGAAGTCGATAACCACCCCGGGACGGGGAGGGTTGAGCCCCTCCGGCAGCGGGGTGTAGACGGAAAGGGAGTCGTCCCGGGCTACCTTGAGCACCTGCTCTATATCAACCTGGCTCCTGGGGACCACCACAGCCAGCAAACCGTCCTTCGACCCCGCCTGGCGGTACCCGGAGATAACGTCCTCGTCGGTGGAGAAGCGCGCCGGGTCGATCATCAGCTCGCGTAGCCTGTTAAGGGAAAGCTGATGGGATGCGCCCTTTCTCGCAGCCAACCATCCTCCTCTCGGGCATGACTTGAAAATATCTTGAAGGATCCAATCACTTACGGTTGATGTTTAATAGTCTACCGTTTCAGTAGGATTCACTTTATATTTGTTGCCGAGACCTTGTCAAGGATCCACGCATTGCCCGGGCGGGAGGTATTCGGCCGCATCGGCCGGGTCTCGTATCTTTCTTAATCCGGGAGGTCTATGGCCTGCTGGTTATTGGCGGGAGCCCCGCTAGCTACTCTCAAAGAACACCTTCGCCGGGCTTCCGCAGACCGGGCAGACGTCGGGGACGGAGCCGTCGGCCACGTAGCCGCACACTTCGCATATGAAGTAGGTGGGTTCCTCCTCGGCCAGCATGTGCTCGAGGGCCTTCTCGTACAGGTTGGCGTGGACCTCCTCCACGTCACGGGCCCAGGTGAACATGCGTGCCGCCTTGTCGTTCCCCTCGCGCTCGGCCTGGGCTATGAAGCCACCGTACGATACCTGGGCGATCTTGGTCTCGTGGGCGAACGACTCCGAGAGGTTGGTCTCGGTGTCCTTGACCTCGCCTATCAGCCGCAGGTTGTTGCGTGCGTGTATCGCCTCCGACTCTGCTATGGCGCGGAAAAGCCTGGCAACGCCGGGGTAATCCTCCTTGTCGGCCTTCTCCGCGTAGACCTTGAGCCGCACGCTTGCCTTGGACTCCCCTTCGTAAGCGGCGTGCAGGTCTTTCCCTGTTTCGTTATCGGCCAACTTCGACCACCTCCCTATCTCCCGCTATTCGGTCGCCGGGCTCTTACGGACGTACACCTTTATCTCGCCCTCATCCTCCTGGAGCCCCAGGAACTCGTGGCCGGTCTTCTCGCACCACGCCGGCATGTCGCTCTTGATGCCCCTGTCATCGGAGACCACCTCCAGCACCTCGCCGCCGGCCAGCTCCTTGATGCGCTGGGAGGTCTTGACGATGGGCATGGGGCAGTAGAGGCCGATGCAGTCCAGGGTATGGTCGGCATCCATCAGTTCCTCCTCCAATCAAAAGTTACGCGGACGTTTGACGGCTTAGTGCCCCGTTCCATGAATACGGTTAAGCACCGAGAGCGCCCCCGCGCCGCTCCTTAAGTGCGCGCGACTGAGACGTACTCCTGTAGTACGTCGAGGGAGCCCAGCGCAGCCGGAGTGGACGGGAGCGGCGTTCGAATGCCAGCGTATTCATGGAGCGAGGTACTCATATGAACAGGTTCACGTTTCCCTGTGAGGCCAGGCCCAGGTACGTCGTCGCCCCGGCGAACTCGTCGACCTCGTCGATGAAGTCCTCCTCGGTAAGCCCCATCAGGGCCATGGAGGTGGTACAGGCGACAAAGCGCACCCCCTGCTCGGCGGCGAGAGCTATCATCTCCTGAAGCGACGGCATGCGGTGCTTCTTCATCAGCGATTTCATGGCGCCCTTCCCGGCCCCCAGCATGTTCATCCGGGATAGCTTCAGGCGGCCGGCGCCCCCCCGGTTGACAAGGCTCATCATCCACTGCAGGAGGCCCTTGTCGCCCCGGGCGCCGCCGCCTTTCTCCACTACGGCAAGACCCCAGAAGGTGAAGAACATGGTGACATCCATGCCCATGGAGGCGGCGGTATTGGCCAGGTTGAACGCCGCCAACGCCCGGTCGAGTTCGCCGCTGAAGACGATTAACGTTACCCCTTCATCACTCATCGCCGGTCCTCCCGGTCACCGGCGACGGGCCCCGCGGGAGGCTTACCGCAGTGGGGGCAGATATCCACGCCTTCCCGGACCGGCAGGCCGCAGCGGGCGCACTGGACGATGACGGTCTTGCAGGCGACGCACAGTATCGTCTCCTCCTCGATCTCCACGTCGCAGTAAGGGCAG
>JAHIPE010000114.1 GCA_018894655.1 Actinomycetota bacterium | reverse complement strand
CGTTCCATAAATACGGTGTCGTATCGAGAGCGCCGAGGCGCCGCTCATGCAAGGCGCGCGACCGAGCTGTACTCCGTGAGTACCGCGAGGGAGCGGAACGCAGCAGGTGCGGATGCATCGACGTTCGAATGCAAGCGTATTCATGGAACGTGGTACTTAGGTCAGGAGTTTCTCGAAGAGTCCCTGGATCTCCTCGGGCTCGGCCTCGCGGGGGTTGCTGTACATCTGCCCGTCCCCCATTGCCTCCTCGGTCAGCATCTCGAGGAACGACAGGTCCGCGCCGGCTTCCTTCAGCGTCCTGGGGAGGCTGAACTCGGCGATGAACTCCGTTATGCTCTCTATAACCAACTTCGCCGCATCGGTCTCCGAGAGTCCGGAAACGTCAACCCCCACCGCCGGAGCGAGCTCAGCGTAGCGGTCCGGGCAGTCCTCCAGGTTGAACTCCATGACAACCGGGAGGATGATGGCGTTGGCTATTCCGTGTGGCACCGAGCAGAGGCCGCCCGCCGCGTGGGCCATGGCGTGGCAGGCGCCGATCGACATCGTGGTCGATAGCGCAATGCCGCCGAAACTGGCGGCGATGAGCATGTTCCCTCGTGCCTCCAGGTCTTTCCCGTTCTCAAACGCCCTGGGGAGGTACTCGAATATCATCTTTATGGCGTAGTAGGAGAGCGCGTCCGAAGGCGGGGAATGTTCCTGGCTGGAGTACGACTCCACGGCGTGGGTCAGAGCGTCTATTCCGGTCGCCGCGGTCAGGCGGGGTGGCATCGACTCGGTCAGCACCGGGTCGAGCATGGCGACTTCCGGCAGGAGGTACTTGCTGTTGAACGATATCTTCTGGTTTTCAGGCGAATGCTTGATGACCGCGCCCAGGCTCACCTCGGCCCCGGTTCCCGCGGTTGTGGGGATGGCAATGTGCTTCTTGAGGGGCTCCGGTACCAGGTGTGTGCCTTGCCAGTCCTCGAGCAGGTCCCCCCCCACCCCCAGGAGGATGTTTACTCCCTTGGCGGTGTCGATAACGCTGCCCCCGCCAACCGAGACCAGGGTGTCGACGCCTTTCTCCTTGCCTATCTCCGCTATCTCGTTGCAGATCTCAACCTCGGAGTTGACCGGGATCTCGGAGTAGACCTCCACAAGCTCCAGGGAGCAGCTCTCGAGGCTCTCCTTCACCGGTTCGACCAGGCCTGCCTCCGTCACTCCCTTGTCGGTGAGGATCATCGCGCATGTCCCCCCGAGGGACTCCGCCTCGTCACCTACGTCGTCGGCTATATTCTCACCAAAAATCATTTTTGTCGGCGCGGAGAACTCAAAGTACTCCTTGAGTGCCACATCAACCACCTCCATTGCTTTCGCCGGCACTCCCGGCCGGCCGTCTAAAACGCCTTCTTGTACAGTTCCAGGACCTCTTCCTCCTCGGGATCGCCGGGGTTGTTGAACATGGAGCCGTCCAGCATGGCGTCCGTCGCCGCGTCCGCGAGGCCGTCCTCGGGCACGTCCACCTCGCTAAGCTGCTTGGGAAGGCCTATCTCCATCGTCAACTCCCTGAGCCACTGGATGGCTTTCCTGGCCGCCGTGTCGTCATCGTCGCCGCTTACATCGAGCCCGATCGCCTCGGCCACTCGCCTGTAAGAGGCGGGGATTCCCTCCTCCACGTACCGCAGGTTGAACTCCATCCCGCAAGGGAGCAGGATGGCGTTGGCTACCCCGTGGGGGGTGCCGAAATGGCCTCCCAGCGAGTGGGCCATGGCGTGGATTATGCCCACGAACGCGTTGGCAAACGCGATCCCTCCCATGTTCGCCGCGATGAGCATGTAAGTCCTGGCCTCGATATCCCCGCCGTCGGCGGTGGCCCTGGCGATGTACTTGGATATCAGCCTTATGCCGTGAAGCGCGAGCCCGTCGCATATGGGCTCGTGCATCTCGGAGTGGAGTGCCTCGATACAGTGTGTGAGGGCATCCATGCCGGTCGACGCGGTGAGGCCCGGTGGCAGCGTGGTCGTCACAAAGGGGTCCAGCATGGCGATCGTGGGGGCGAGTTCGGCCCCCTGGAATATCAGTTTCATCTTCTGCTCGTGGTCGGCTATTACCGCGGCGAACGTGGACTCCGACCCTGTTCCCGCGGTAGTCGGCACCGAGATGTGGGGCGGCATCGGCCCACTGGGGATGTACACAGCGCTCTGGTGGTCCAGGAGGTCGCCGGCTTCCACCATCAGGATGGTGACCGCCTTGGCGGTGTCGATTACGCTACCTCCGCCCACCGAGACCAGGCAGTCCGCGCCCGACTCCTTCACCTTGTCGTAACAGTTTTGCACCACCTGTATCTCGGAGTTGGGGGGCACCTGGTCGAAGACTCCTACGACTTCCGCTGAACCGCTGTCCACGCCGTCGATCACCGTCTGGGTGAGGCCGGCGTTCTGGACGCCTTCATCGGTGACTACCAGGACCTTCGAACCGCCGACGTTATCCATCTCGCCGCCGATGCTGTCGACGCAGTGCTCCGCGCATATCACCTTGCCGGGCACCTGGAACTCGAACCACTCTACCAGGTTACTCATCGAAAACCCTCCTTCAAGTCCGTCGCCTGCGGCGCCCACGTTGCGCCGTGGCATTCATAATAACCGATTGCGGACTGTCATGTCAGAGCATTCAGCATCCCCGCTCGATCACGCCGCCTCCCAGCATCTCGTCACCACGGTAGAAGACAACTGACTGGCCCGGCGCCGCCGGAGGGCCCGTCTCGCGATAACGAACGATACCCCTTCCCCCGCCGGTAAGCTCAAGGGAGACCGGGAGCGCCGGCCCCCTGTAGCGGGTCATGACCTGGCAGGAGACGGTGCCCTCCGGCACCGCGCCGGAGGAGAAGCGGACTCCCGTCACCGGGAACTCGAGACAGGCCAGGCGCTCCCGTGAGCCGACCACCAGTGAGTTGTCTTGTGGCTTGATCTCGAGGACGAACAGCGCGTCCGAACCGCCGAGGCCCAGGCCCCTTCGCTGCCCCACCGTGTGGTGGGCAAGGCCCTTGTGCTCTCCCAGGACGTTGCCGCCGATGTCCAGTATCGGCCCCGGCCGCACTCGCCCGGGCGCCCGGTTAGCCACCAGGCCGGCGTACGAATCCCCGTCCATGAAACAGATATCCTGGGAACTCTTGGACAGGCAGGTGATACCGGCTTCGCGGGTGATCCCTGCTACGTCATCCCTGGTAAGCGTGCACAGGGGGAACAGGACGTGCTCCAGTGTCGCCTGGCCCAGCGTCCAGAGCACGTAGGTCTGGTCCCTTACCAGGTCCGCCGGCCGCTTCAAGGAGAACGGGAGGGCGCCGCCGCCGGTGATCCGGGCGTAATGCCCGGTGGCCAGGCGATCACAGCCTCTTCTTCTCGCCTCCTCGAGTAGGATGCCGAACTTGACGTCGCGGTTGCAGTTCACGCACGGGTTGGGGGTGAGGCCGGCCACGTATGCTTCCACGAACGGATGGACCACCAGGCGCTCGAAATCGTCGCACAGGTCGATGACATGGTGCTCTACCCCTATCTCCCCGGCCACGCGGGCCGCGCGTTCGACGGTCGCGTCGAAACTGTGTCCGGCCAGGCGCATCGTCAGCGCCATCACGCCGAAGCCACGGCGTAAGAGAACGATGGCCGCCGCCGCACTGTCAGCGCCGCCACTCAGGGCAACCGCGATCTTGTCGTCATCAGTCATCCGTGGCCTTTTTCGGTATCGAAACCCGCATCGCCCGCATACATCCCGGCGGGCCGGGGAAAGGTCGACACGTTATTCTATCAGCACGCTTTTTCCTTGACAGTGCCCCGCCTAACCGGTACGTTTAATCCTGTGGTCAGTGGAAGCCTTTCGTCCTCGGGGTGGAAGGCTTGTCGTGTTTTTACCGGTAGACCATGCCGGGATCACCAGGGAGGTGTGACTGTGGCGAAGACTTACGAGGAGATAAACCAGCGGATAAGGAAAGGCGAGGCCGTAGTGCTTACCGCCGAGGAGATGACCG
>JAHIPE010000113.1 GCA_018894655.1 Actinomycetota bacterium | reverse complement strand
GTTCCATAAATACGGTGTCGTATCGAGAGCGCCGAGGCGCCGCTCATGCAAGGCGCGCGACCGAGCTGTACTCCGTGAGTACCGCGAGGGAGCGGAACGCAGCAGGTGCGGATGCATCGACGTTCGAATGCAAGCGTATTTACGGAACGGGGTACTAAGCTGTGGGGGGAAGCCGGGGAGGGCGCGGGCGGCGCGCTCCGATTGAGAGCGGCCGGCCCTGTTTCACTTGAGTTCTTGGCCGGCAACTGTATATAGTACGTAACGGCGGAAAACCCGACGACCGGGGGCCGGTATGGCGATAGAAGGTATAAAGAAGGTCAGGGCGGCCGAGGAAGAGGCGCAGCGAATCGTGGGTTCGGCGTCCGAGGATGCCCTGAAGCTGGTGGAGGAAGCCAGGGACGAGGCCGAAAGAAAGGCGGCGGCCGCCAGGGACGAGGCCGAGCGGGAAGGGGCACGCATCAGCGAGGCGCTCCAGCGGGAGGCCGCTGACGAGACGAAGGCCATAGAGGAAGGCAGCCGGGAGGAGCGCCGGAGAATACGCGCGGAGGCCGGCTCCCGCGTCGACACCGCGGTAAACGCGGTCTTTAACATCATCAAGCAGTAGGCGGAAAAGGTAAGAATGGGAAACAGGTCTCATTTTTTAACTTGCTCCCCTTTCAAGCAGAGACACAGGCAGGGTGCTTAAAAAGACAATGGCAGTCGAGCCGGTAAAGAAGATCACCGTCATCGCTTATAAGAGGTATCAGAACCAGGTCGTGGACGCCCTTGCCCGGATCGGGACAGTTCACGTCGAGCGGGTGACGGGCCCCGACATGCTGCCCCCCAAGGAACTCACCGAGGAGGAGGCCCAGGCCTCGCGCATGTGCTCTTTCGGGGTCTCGCAGGTGGAGTTCCTGCTCGGTTTCATGAAGGAGTACCAGCGGGAGAAGTCAGGCTTCCTCTCGACCATGATAAAGGAAAAGTACCCCATGACAGCCGACGAGTTCATGCGCTCCTGGGAACGAGTCGACCTCGACAAGATATACGAGGAGTGTTCCGACCTGGGACAGCGGTTGATAGACCAGCGGGATCAGAAGGAGCGGTTGCGGCAGGAGAGCGATGAGCTCGAGAGATGGACCGGCCTCGGGGTACCGCTGGACGAGGTCGGGGGAGGCGCCACTTTCGGGGTGATGCCGGTCAGGATCGCGGCCTCCGACCTGGAGGCGTTGACCGGCGAGCTTGGCGCCAGGGCCCCGGAGAGCGACCTGGAGGTGGTGGGCGAGGACGGCGGCAACGTCAACTGCTTTTTGATCTATCACCTCGGGGCCGAGGAGGATGTCACCTCCGTCCTGTCGGGCTGCGGCCACGACACGGTCTCCCTGCCCAAGGGCCCACTCGAGCCCGACAGGCGGCTGGAGCAGGTGAGGGCGGAGCTGGAGGAGATCGGCAGCGAGCACGAGGAGGTCCTGGACCAGGTCGATGGGTACCGGGAACATATAGGGGTGCTGGAGGTTCTCAAGGAGTACCTGGTTAACCAGCGGACCAAGGTCGAGACAATGACGTCGTTCGGCAACACCCGCTCAACGGTGGTCATCGAGGGTTGGGCGACCGAGGAGGGAATCGAAAAGACCAGGGAGCGCATGGGGAAGCTATCCGACGAGATCGAGGTGGAGGCATCCGAGCCGGAGGAAGGCGACAGGCCCCCGGTCTCCCTGAGGAACGGGAAGTGGATAAGGCCGTTCGAGTTCCTCACCCGCCTGTACGGGGTCCCCAACAACCGGGAGTACGACCCCACGTGGCTGATAGCGATATCCTTCACGGTCTTCTTCGGGTTCTGCATCGGGGACGCCGGCTACGGCCCGGTCATCCTCATCGCGTTCCTGCTTATGAGGAAGTACATGCCACTTGGGGAGAACATCAAGAACCTGCTCCTGGTGATGTGCTACGGGTCGGCGTGCGCGTTGGTGGTGGGAGTCATTACCGGCTCCTACTTCGGGATAGAGACCAAGTACCTCCCCCAGTTCATGCAATCGGCGGTGGTCTTTGACGCGCTGGAGGACCCCCTGCCGCTGATGGGTGTCTGCATGGGGCTGGGGCTCATACACATGCTGTCCGGGACCGTGGTGGAGTTCCACGACAACTGGAAGGCGGGTAACGTCGCCGATGCCCTCATCGACCAGGGCCTGACCCTGTTCTTCTTCATCGGCACGATAGCCGCCGCCGTCCTGGCGATCGCCGGGGTGATCCCCGTCACCGTCATCTACCTGGTGGCGGGAGTGGCCCTGCTGGGCATGATAGTGTTGCTGGGCCATGGGGCCAAGAGCGTGCCGGGCAAGGCGTTCGGGGGGCTCTACGAGACCTACAACACCCTGGTGGGCTGGCTGGGCGACACCGTTTCCTACGTCCGGCTTTTCGCGCTGGGGCTGGCCACGTTCGTCATCGGCTCGGTGATCAACACCATGTCGGGGATGGTCAGGGGCATGGCCCCGGTCATCGGGATACTGATGATGTTGCTGGTGCTCCTGGTGGGCCACACCTTCAACGTGGTGATCAACCTGCTGGGGGCGTTCGTTCACCCGTTGAGGTTGGAGTACGTGGAGTTCTTCGGCAAGTTCTACGAGGACGGGGGGCGGGATTTCAAGCCCCTTCAGGTAGAGTCCAAGACGGTGATAATCGAGGATAAAGGGTCATCTTGAGGAGGCCCTTGAAAGGAGGTCACAAGTGGTAGGTGCTTTAGCAGCAGCAGGAACTGACGCGCTCCAGGCGAGCACGTGCGCCGGCCTGACCGGCTGGCAGTGGGCGATCCTGGGCGCGGCCCTCGCCTTCGTGGGAGGGGGAATGGGGTCCGCGATGGGAATTACCTACGCGAGCAACGTGGCTAGCGGAGTCCTGGTGGAGGATCCCGACAAGTTCGGTTCCCTCCTGCCATTGATCGCCATACCGGGCACCCAGGGGATATACGGGTTGATCACCGCGATACTGGTCACGTTCCAGTTCGATCTCCCCAAGCTCTCGGGCCAGACCGGGATGATGGTCTTCTTCGCCTGCCTGCCGGTAGCGTTCGTGTGCTTCATATCGGCGGTGTTCCAGGGACTAACGTCGGCGAGCGCCATCGGCATGGTGGCACGGCGCACCGAGGAGCTGGGAAAGGCGCTGGTACTGCCGGCGCTGGTGGAGACTTACGCGGTGTTCTCGCTCATCCTGACCATCTTCCTGTTCACCAAGATAAAGTAAGGAGACTGACACCGGGGAGACGGTATGCCACTGGATAAGCTGATTGAGCGCATACTGGGCGACGCACGCCATAAAGCCCAGGGAATAACTGACGGGGCGGCCAGGCAGGCGGAAGAGATAGCCGCCGATGCGGAGCGCGAGGCCGAGCGGACGTATGAGAAGAACGTCGAATCCGCCAGGCACGCCGCCGAGGACGAGAAGAGGCAGCGGGTAACCATGGCCTCCCTGGACGCCCGCAAGGCGGTCCTGGCCGAGAAGCAGGTGCTGATAGAGGAGGTCACGGACCGTGCCCTGAAGGAGACAGCCGACCTTCCGAGGGAGCAGTCCGCCGAGATGATGGTCAGCCGGCTCCTGAGCGTGGCCGGGGAGCGGGACGGGGAGTTAATCCTGTCCCCCGCCGACCGCGACGGCGTGGGGCCGGAAATCGTGTCCAAGGCCAACAGCGCCCTGGAGCAAAGCACGAAGAAAGGGAGGGTAACCTTATCCGACGAAACGCGCGACATCGCCGGCGGGTTCATCTTCCGCTCCGGGGGCGTCGAGGTGAACAGCAGCCTGGAGTCGGAGGTCGGCTCGCGCAAGGAAGAGCTGGAGTCGAAGATCGTGGAGATATTATTCGCCGGGCCGGGAAATGACTAAGGACGGGCAGAGGGGTCGTACGATATGGATGTTGAGCCGGACATGGCACGGGCGATGAAGACGTTCAGAAAGGTTCCGCGCTACGGGCACGCCGTGGGGCGCATCATGGTGCACGAGGCGGCGCTGCTGGACTGGCAGCGGATCGTGAGGCTGCTGGAGTCGGGCTTCAGCGAGTGCCTGGAGATACTGCGGGAGACCGAGTACGGGCCGTACCTGGAGGACGCCGTGGTGTCCGAGGATGTCGAGGAGGGGCTCCAGCGGTTCCTGGTGGGCCAGTACTCCTTCCTCGATGACATCTGCGCCGGGACTTACGTAGCCCGGTTC
Organism: Actinomycetota bacterium; assembly: GCA_018894655.1. Taxonomy (GTDB): domain Bacteria; phylum Actinomycetota; class Geothermincolia; order Fen-727; family Anoxymicrobiaceae; genus JAHIPE01. Next base: position 4,246 of record JAHIPE010000113.1, on the reverse strand, counting down.
CTGCACCTCAAGTACGACTTCCACAACCTCAAGGTGATCTTCAAGGAGAAGTGCTTCGGGGATTCAACCGAGGATATGCTGTCCGTACTGGGCAGTCTGGACGTGGAGGTGCTCGAGGCCGCGATCAACAGCGGGCAGGTGGGCCACCTTCCCCGGTACTGGGACGGGGTGGTGGAGGAGGTCCGCGCCGCGGTGGAGGCGGACGAGGAGGACCCCGGCACGGTGGATGCCGTGGCCGACCAACTGTATCTCGAGAGGCGCCTGGAGCTTGCCCGGATGGAGAAGAGCCGGTTTCTCATCAGCTACGCCCGTGCGGCCATCGACGTCGCCAACTTGAGGATACTCCTTCGGGGGCGGAGGCTCGATAAAGAACAGGGGTACTACCGCCTGGCGCTCGCGAACGGCGGCCGGCTGGAGCGAATCATGCTGCTCGACCTCTCGGGGGACGCCCACGAGCGCCTCGTCGCCAGGCTGATCTCCACCCGGTACGGGCGGATGCTGGAGGAGGTGCTGCACACCGAGGATAAAGAGGTACGCCTCACCTCGCTGGACCGGCACTCCGACGAGTACCTCCTGGAGAAACTGGGGGCCATGGACAGGATACGGGTGGGTCCCGAGAGGATAGTGCGATATATCCTCACCCGGGAGAACGAGGTGGTGCTGATCCGGATAATCCTGCAGGGGAAACTGCACCGGTTGACCCCGGCGGACATAGAAGAGGTTATCAACCCGAAGTACCTCGCCGAGAGAGGTTGACGGTCGATGAAGGTAGCCATGATAGGCGGGAAGACCTCGATCATCGGTTTCAAGGCCCTCGGCGTGGAGACATTCGCCGTCCCCAGGCCCGAGGACTCGCCGGAGGTGTGGAACGAAGTCAAGCAGGCGGAGTACGCGATCATATTCATGACCGAGCCGATCTACGAGGTCCTTCGCCTGCCGGTGGATGAACTGCGCGGTGAGAAGCTACCGGTTATCACCGTCATACCGGCGGTGGCCGGCGGCAGGGAAGTGGGGATGGAGGAGACCCGGGCCCTGGTGGAGAAGGCGGTCGGCGCCGATGTACTCTTCCGTCAGTAAGGTGGGCAGTCAGGGACAGCCGACAGGAATCAGACAAGGAGCGCGAGCATGGCAGAGGAGCGGGGCACAGGGAGAATAATCAAGGTGTCGGGCCCCCTGGTGGTGGCTGCCGGCCTGGACGATCCCAGGATGTACGACCTGGTGCGAGTGGGCCGGGAGCGGCTCATGGGCGAGGTCATCGAGCTGCGCGGCGACGAGGCATCGGTCCAGGTGTACGAGGAGACGGGAGGGCTGGGTCCGGGGGACCCCGTGTTTACGACCGGGATGCCCCTTTCGGTTGAGCTTGGCCCGGGCCTTACCGGGTCCATCTACGACGGGGTCCAGCGTCCCTTGAACCTCCTCCGGGAGGAGACCGGCAACTACATCACCCGCGGCATGGAGATGCCGGGCTTGAGCCGGACGGCGGTGTGGGAGTTCGTTCCCACCGTCAAGGCCGGAGACGAGGTAGCGGAAGGCGACATCCTGGGTACGGTCCAGGAGTCGCCGGTCATCGAGCAACGGATAATGGTGCCCGCGGGCGTCGGCGGCAAGGTGCGGGATATCAAGGGCGGCTCCTACACGGTGACCGATGTCATAGCCACCGTGGGTGAGGGGTCTGACGCCGCCCCGGTCACGATGATGCAGAAGTGGCCGGTGCGCCGGGGACGCCCGTTTAAGAAGAAGCTAGCTCCCTACGCTCCGCTTACCACCGGGCAGAGGGTTATCGACACGTTCTTCCCGGTCGCCAAGGGGGGCACCGCCTGCGTGCCGGGGCCTTTCGGGAGCGGGAAGACGGTCATACAGCACCAGATAGCCAAGTGGGCCGACGCCGAGATCATCCTGTTCATCGGGTGCGGCGAGCGCGGCAACGAGATGACCGAGGTGCTGATCGAGTTTCCCGAGCTTATCGACCCTTACTCCGGCGAGCCGTTGATGAAGAGGACCGTCCTTATCGCCAACACCAGCAACATGCCGGTGGCCGCCCGGGAGGCGTCGGTGTACACCGGGATAACCATCGCCGAGTACTTCCGGGATATGGGCTACCAGGTCGCCCTTCAGGCCGACTCCACCAGCCGCTGGGCCGAGGCGATGAGGGAGATCAGCGGCAGGCTGGAGGAGATGCCCGGCGAGGAGGGCTTTCCCGCCTACCTGGGCACCCGCATAGCGGCCTTCTACGAGCGGGCGGGCCTGGTGCAGTGCAACTGCTCCGGCTCCCGGGTCGGGTCGGTGACGGTGGTGGGGTCAGTGTCTCCCCCCGGCGGCGACCTGTCAGAGCCGGTGACTCAGGCCACGCTGCGGGTGGTAAAGGTGTTCTGGGGCCTGGAGGACAAGCTGGCGTTCCGCCGGCACTTCCCGGCCATCAACTGGCTCATAAGCTACTCGCTGTACATAACCAAGATATCCGAGAACTGGGCCGAACTGGTGGACCCGTCGTTCAAGGGGCTGCGCGAACTGGCGATGAGCCTCCTCCAGAAGGAGTCGGAGCTGGAGGAGATCGTGAGGTTGATAGGCGTGGAGGCCCTCTCCAGCCGCGAGCGCCTGGTCATGGAGGGCGCCAGAAGCGTGAGGGAAGACTTCCTGCAGCAGAACGCGTTCGACGACGTAGACACGTACTCCTCGTTGAGGAAGCAGTTCCTGCTGCTGCGGCTGATCATGACGTTCTACGAGGAGGCGGGGAAGGCGATCGCCGCGGACGTGGAGATAGGCGACGTGCTGGCTATCCCGGTGCGCGAGGAGATCGCCGTCGCCAAGTTCATTGCCGAGGAGAACCTGGACGAGTTCGATGTACTGGAGAGGAAGGTCACCGAGGAGATAGACGGCCTCATCAAGGAGAAGGCCGAACGGGAGGCGGAGAAGGAGAAGGGGGAGAAGGTGCCCGAGGGCGCCTGAACCCCGGACGGCCGCGACAGGACGATCTACCTGGGTATGGAGGACAGGAGATGCCGATTAGGGATTACATGACGGTCAAGGACATAGTGGGGCCCCTGCTCCTGGTGGAACGGGTCCAGGAGGCCAAGTACGACGAGCTGGTGGAGATCGAGTTCCCCGACGGGTCGGTGGGCCTCGGCAACGTGCTGGAGGTTTCCCGGGATAAGGCCCTGGTACAGTCGTTCGAGGGGACCCGCGGCCTTGACGTGGCTAACACCAGGGTCCGTTTCCGCGGCCGGGGCATGGAACTCGCCGTCTCCAGGGACATCCTGGGCAGGGTGTTCGACGGACTGGGGCGCCCTATCGACGACGGCCCGGAGATAATCCCCGATGAGAGGCTCGACATCAAAGGCTCTCCCATCAACCCTTTCGCCAGGGACTACCCCACCGACTTTATCCAGACCGGTGTATCGGCGATAGACGGGCTCAATCCCCTGGTCCGGGGGCAGAAGCTTCCCATCTTCTCCGGGGCCGGGCTTCCCCACTCCCGGCTGGCCGCCCAGATAGCCCGCCAGAGTACGGTGCTGGGGGCCGAGATGGAGTTCTCGGTGGTCTTCGCCGCCATGGGGATAACGTTTGAGGACGCCGACTTCTTCATGCAGGAGTTCCGCAGCACCGCCGCCATCGAGCGGTCGGTCCTGTTCATCAACCTGGCCGACGACCCGGCGGTGGAGCGCATAGCCACACCCAGGGTGGCGCTGACCGCCGCCGAGTACCTGGCGTTCGAGCTGGGCATGCAGGTGCTGGTTATCCTTACCGACATGACATACTACTGCGAGGCGCTTCGCGAGGTCTCGGCGGCTCGCAAGGAGGTGCCGGGCAGGAGAGGCTATCCGGGGTACCTGTACACCGACCTGGCCACCATCTACGAGAGGGCGGGCCGCATCAAGGGGGAGTCGGGCTCCATCACCCAGATACCCATATTGAGCATGCCCGAGGACGACAAGACGCACCCCATACCGGACCTCACCGGGTACATCACCGAGGGCCAGATAATTCTCAGCCGAGAACTGCAAAGGCAGGGCATATACCCGCCGATCGACGTCCTTCCATCCCTCTCCCGCCTGAAGGAGAAAGGGATAGGCGAGGGCAAGACCCGCGAGGATCACTCCGACCTGTCCAACCAGCTTTTCAGCGCCTACGCCCGGGGCAAGGAGGCCAAGGAACTCGCGGTCATCCTGGGTGAGGCGGCGCTGACCGAGGAGGACAAGCTGTACGCGAGGTTCTCCGACGAGTTCGAGAACAGGTTCGTGCGCCAGGG